>DASVVI010000865.1:0-4398 GCA_036386635.1 Longimicrobium sp. | reverse complement strand
GCCGCGGTGCGTCGGGCAACCGTGTGCGAGCCGGAGTGGCTTGCCGACTCAGTTGTACTGTGGTCCGTGCGCGAGTGATCCATCGCCTGCTCGCCGCTCGTGGCTGCGTGCGCCTGCGCGCCCGTCGCGCCGTGATCCATTCCCGCGTGCGAGGCCGCACCGTGCTGCATGCCGGCGTGTGCCGAACCTGTATCGACCCGGGTGCTGTCGCCGGTCATCGCGTGCATGTCGTGGCCGGCCGCGGCGGGCGCGGGCGCGGCGACAGTATCGCGCGCCGGTTTGGCCGCCTGGTCCTCACCCGTCGAGCCCGAACACGCCGTGAGCGCGAGCGCGGCGACGGCGATGCTCAACTTTCCGTACATCAACGACTCCTCGGATCGTTGCAGCGACGCGCGCTCAATGTTTGTGCTCCGGCGTCGCGGGAGCGGGCCGCGTTCCCTGCTGGCGGCGAAGCTCGGCAAGGCGGCGCTGGACCTCCGGGTCGCTCCAGAGCCGGTGAAGCCGGGGGTCGGAGTGCACCCGCGCCTGGACCTGCGGATCGGAGAGGAGGCGCACCGCGAAGTCGATCGCCTGTGCGCTGTCCGACGCCGCGCCCTCGGTCGCGCCGCGGCTCGTCGGGCCGTGCGTCTGCTGAACCATGCGCTGCAGTGCGGAGTCGGCCTCAACGCGCTGGCGGATGACCGGGTCGGCCATCATGTGCTCGTGCAGATCCGTCATCTGCGTGTTCGCGGATGCAGGGGCGCTCTGCGCGGGCTGCATCCCGGGCATCGCGGAGTGCTCCATCGACTGCGCCTGGCCGGCCGCCGGCTGAGCGTCTCCGTGCGCGGCGTGGCTCGTCTGGCCCGCCGCGCCGTGGTTCATCCCCGTGTGCGCCATGACGGCGCCGCGCGGCAGCGTGGGCTCTGGGAAGGCGGGGAGGAAGCCGACGGCGGGGCCGCCCATGTTCTGGATGCCCATCATCGTCCCCATCTCCCGCCACTCCTGCACCGTCATCAGGAACGACGTGTCGTCGCGGTAATGCGCGGCGGCGCGCAGGATCTCCTCGCGCTTCCTGGCCCGCGGCACCCGGGGCGACGCCAGGATGTCGGAGATGACGTCGTGCATCCCGTGCAGGTTGTCGAAGACGATCGCCGCCTCCGGGTAGCGCGCCGCGAAGGTGGGGGCGATGGCGGCCGTCATCGGCATGACGCGCGGCATGTGCTCCGGCGCGTTCTCCAGCATCTGGCGGAAGCGCGCCACCGTGGCCGTCACTCCCGCCTGCCGCGCCTCGGGCGAGCGGCCCGTCATCAGCGGCTCGTAGAGGCCCACCTGGAGCCAGTGGTATCCCCAGATCAGCCCGTTGAATTTGGGATACGCCTCGCGGAACGCCGTCGCGTAGTACTGCCCCTCCATCAGCTCCATCGACTTGGGAAGGGAGCTGAAGGCGAGGTCGGGGCGCGACTTGTAGTAGCGCATCACCGCCGCCACCTCGCGATCCTTTTCCGCCTGGCTCAGCCGCTCGTCGCCCAGGATGTCGTAGATCTGGCGATGGAGGATGTGCGCCCACTCGAACATCATCTTCGCTTCGGGCGCGAGCTTGGCGTACTCCACCTCGATCGCGGCCTCCTCCACCGGAAGCCGCGGCGGGGCCACCAGGAGCTTGCGCGTGATGTAGTCGAACTCCTTCACATCCAGCTCGCTGGCGGGCGCGCCGGGGCGCGTCAACAGCTTTTCGTACAGGATGGCGTGCCCGTAGTCGAAGGCGTTGAAGAGCCGGTCCGCGCCCGGATAGTTGCGGCGGAAGACCCAGTTGTGGCTCGCGGGCATGAAGAACTGCTCGAGCACCCGTGCCCACTGCGCGTGCGCGGGCTCGGCCCGCATCCCCAGCCCCATCGCCGCGGTGCCCACCACGCGGCGGGCGCGACATCCTTTATCCATCAATCCTCCGAGTCGCATCGTCTGAACAAACCACTTCACCGCCCCGGCAGCAGCGTGCGCAGGGCGAATGCATGCGCCACGCCCACGGTGAAGCTCCACCCCTGCTCATCGCCCGCGAAGCGCCGGCCGATGCCGAGGTCCACGTTGAACTGCGGGCTCGTCTGGTACCGGAGTCCCGCCTCCGCCGTCCAGCTCAGGCTCTCGTCGCGGTCCAGCGCCTGCTCGGCGAACAGGTCAGCCGTCACCAGGATCGAGCGGATGGGAAAGGTGCGGTCCACCGCGATTCCCGCCATCCAGCGCGACGCCTCGCCCACCTCGTCGCCCTCACCGGCGTCCGGCCCCAGCGTGTACTCCGCGTTCGCATGGAAGCGAGCGCGCGAAAAGGTGCGCGTTGCGATCCCTTTGAGCGTGGGATACGCGCGGTCCGGTCCCAGCCCGCCCACGGGGAGCAGCACGTCCGCCGCGACGGCGAGCGCGGGGAGCGTCCGCGTCTCGTTGTTCAGGTTGTAGAGCGCGGAGACCTCGATCCCCGCCAGCCCCGACGCCTTCCCGGCCGCCCCCGCGTCCACGTGCACCAGCGGGAACGCCACCTCGAGCTGCGTGCGCGGAAGCACCCCCCACGCCACCTCCGGCGCGACCTCCCAGCTGTAGACGCCCCCCGCCGCGCGCTCCAGCCGCAGCGGCGCGATCTGCAGCTCGAACGCGTGCCGCTCTACCGGATACGCATCCTCCACCCGCACGGGGCGGCCCTTGTCCGTGTTGTAATAGTCCGTCTGCGCCGCCGCCGGCCCCCCGAGCACCGCCGCCAGCGCCCCCGCCACAGCGATACTGTACCCTGCACTCACCTTATCGATCATCAGCCGCTCATCCTCCACGTCTATCCTGGCCGGGTTGCATCCCGACACGCCCTCACACGAACGATGCTTTTACAGAGGATAAAACGCACTCGCAAGATTCGACCCTTGCTGCACGATACTCATGGTGTCGTGGTCAAGAACCGGCTGCTCATCCACCCGATCCGGTCGGTGAGCACGGGAGAATCGGGCTCGTCTCTGATCTGTGCCTCGGTGGGAGGCGTCCGGCCGTCCATCCTGACGAACCACCACACGCGTCCGGTTGCGTCCCGGCGCTCCGCGTACGCGGTGCCACGCGCGCCCTTGGTGTACACCGCCATCGCGTTCCCGTGGCCACCCCAGTTGGGCCATACGTCCGTGGTATCGATCCTTGGTGCTGCGCGCAGCAGATAGCCGTCCTGCGTCACGGTGAACCGCCGGGCAGATCCCGTGAACTGCTTCGGGACATCGAGCTCCTGCCTTCCCCGGACAGTCCGGTAGTGCTCGTATCCCACCTTGCCACCGGTGAGAACCGGCCGATAAAAGGATACGGACCAGAGCTCCTCGCTGCAGCAGCCCACGTGCTCGATGAGAAGAGAAGGTGGGTCGCCCGGCCGCGCCTTCCAGAGCCGCGCAATGGAGCCGTGGTGCTCCATCACCTCGACTGCCCGTCCCCCGATCACCTGGTACAGCTTGATGCGTGATCCCTCCATGGCGGCGAGCTGCCCCTCAGGGTTGATCTCGAACCACGCACCGTCGTAGATCACATCCGCCACCCCATCGCCGCTGAAGTCGACGAAGTGGAAGTCCTCGGCCCGCTCACCCGCCGGGTCGTATCCGTCCGCGACTCGCCCGGTGATGGTGTCGTTGCGGTTCGGGGTGATGCCGAGTTCCCGCAGATGTGCGAAGCGGTCCGCCGGCGGCTTCGTCTCCCACCCCTCCCACCGCATGCGCCCCAGGTTGAGGTACTGCCGCGGATCGGCAACCTCCGGCGGATCGGCATCCTTGGACGCCGCGACCGGCGCTGCGGAGTGGTGAGCAGGCGCGACGGTGCCGACTTTGACATCGGAGGGCCGATCGGCCGCGTCGCCGCAGGCGAACATCGAAACGGTGCCGGCCAGCAGCAGCATCCGCTGAAAGCTCATTCTCAGATCTCCGAATGGAATGTACCCGGAATATCCGCCGCCCACACGAGGTCTGCCTCTGCGGAGTCACTCATTATGCAGGTCGTCACGCCCTCTAATTTGTCATCCTGAGGGAGCCGCGCACCCCTCGAGCCTGCCGCGCACCCATGACCGCGCGGCGACCGAAGGATCTAGCCGGAGCCGGGCCAGGGACAGCGTCACGGCGAACCTCTCGTTACGCGCAGTAGATCCTTCGCTCCGCGCCATAGATCCGCGCACGGGCGAGTTCCGCGAGGCGCGTCACTCAGGATGACAAAAGAAGGGAATGCCGCCTCTGTCGAGACGGCTTCAGCCGTCTTCGCGTAGTTCCAGCCGGGGGCTTTAGCCCCATAAGCGCTAACTTTGCCCCCTAACAGTTTCTCTGGAAGCAGGTTAGCTGCACCTTGCGCTTGCGCCTTTTCTCCCGGAGCAGCTTACCAAGCTGCATGCCGTTCTCGAGCAACTCACTCGGATAGCACGGCAAC
>DASVVI010000864.1:0-1668 GCA_036386635.1 Longimicrobium sp. | reverse complement strand
CGCTCCCCCGCCGGCCAAGCCATCATCATCCGCCGCCGCCACCTCACCCGCTCCTGGCTCCAGCCGGACGATGACGGCGACCTCGCGCTCCACATCCCCGGCATCCTCCCCGCGGAGCGCGACGGCAAGCGGTGGCATTCCCCCTCGATCCTCCTGCGTGGCGAGAACGCGCGGCGGGTGCTCTCCCGCGCCGTCCTGGACGCGAACGCGGGCGGCGCGTCGGCTTACACGCTGGAGCAATCGCTGAGAAAGCTGACGGAGCGCGGCTCGTCGGATGAGTACCTGCGCTCCACCGCGGCCCAACTGGTGCGCCTGGACGTCCCCGACCTCGGCTTTCACCCGCGCAAGTGGCGCGAGATCGCCGGCTGGATGCGCGGCGAGCGGCGCGACCGGCCCTTCAAGGCGAAGAAGCTGGACGCCCCCGGCTCCCTCGCCCTGGAGATGGCCCTCCACGAAGAGCAGGAGCGCCGCGCGCTGGAGGGCGAGCTGCACGCCCTGGAAGCCGCCTGGCGCGAGGCCGAGGAGATCGCCGCCATCGCGGATGGGCTGGCGGTGTAAGGGCCCTCACCTCCATCTTGCAAGTCAGGCAAGTTGCCGCGATAATTGAGCAGGCTTGCCACAAGGAGGGGTGATGGCGGTGATGACGTACACGGAAATGCTCGGGGGCTCTGCCGTGCTCGGCACCAGGGTGGAAACGCCGCTCGAGTGGGTTGGAGTTCTCGAGGGCGGTTTCCCGACGCAGAGTGTCGATGCGGTGATCGATGCGGGTGTCCTCAGCCGTGAGGAGGCGGAGGATCTCGTCATCCCGCGCCGCACCCTGTCGCACAGGAAGCAGCGGGAGCAGCACCTTACGCTGGAGGAGTCGGACCGTCTGGCGCGGATTGTCCGGGTCAGCGCGCGCGCGTTCGAGACGTTCGGGGACGAGGACGGTGCCAGGGGCTGGCTGCGCGACCCGAACGGGGCCCTGGGCGGCGCCACGCCGCTCTCACTGCTGCGTACGGGCGAGGGGGCCGTGCTCGTAGAGCAGATCCTGGGACGGATCGATCACGGCATCTTTACCTGATGCCTGCCTGGTCGTATCGGATTGCGCGCGCCCCGTACGCCGACCTGAGCGGCGAGGGCCCGCGGCTCTATGGCGGACGGTGGAATCGTCCGGGGCTTCCGGCGGTGTACACGGCCAGCAGCCGCGCCCTCTCGGTCCTGGAGATGCTGGTTCACCTTCAGCCGCGGCGCCTGCCCCGCGATCTCCAGCTCTTCACGGTCGAGATGCCGGACGACGTCCCGATCGAGACTCTCGCCGCCGACGGCTTCCCGGCGGATTGGAGGGCGATCGGATCGTCGTTCTGCCTGGACGCCGGTGACGAGTGGCTGCGCGGTGCACGTGGGGCAGTGCTCTGGGTACCCTCAGCCGTGGTGCCAGACGAGTACAACGCGATCCTGAACCCGAACCACCCCGACGCGGCGCGCATTCAAGTCGTGCACCGGCAGCCGTTCGAATTCGATCCGCGGCTCCTGGCGCTCGGCGGCGTGAGTCCGGGCGACAACTGAGGCGGGTTGAGTATTGGATATCAAACGAAGCCCCCGCGTGTACTTCGCGGGGGCTTCTGTTCGGATGCGACCGTGGATGCTCAAGCAGTGACCCAGCCGTCGCCGTTGTGGAGGAGGCGG
>DASVVI010000863.1:0-3440 GCA_036386635.1 Longimicrobium sp. | reverse complement strand
CGTGCGCAGGCCGATGGCGCGGTCGATCCAGCGGAGGCGGGAGCGCTCGGCGCGGCCCAGCGCGATGACGGCGGCGGACTGCATCACCAGCACGCCGGCGCACGCGGCGGCCACCCAGCGCCTCACCTCCGGATCGGCGCCGGCGCGGAGGAGGGCGAGGGCGGCGATGATCCCCACCGGGGTGGCCACGCGCCCCGCCCACCGGAAGCGGCGGCTCACCACCACGGCGTCGCGCGCCCGCACGGCGCCCGCCCCGCGCGGCAGGAGCGCCGGCAGCCCGCGCCCGATCACCAGCTCAGATGCATCGGCGGTGGGCGGCGGCGCGTAGGCGAGCTCGCCCGAGAGCGGAGCGAAGCGCGGCAGGGCGCGGGCGAAGCGGCGGGCCCCGAGCGCCACGCAGAGCACCACGAGGAGCGCGATCACGCCGATTCGCGTTGGCGCGTTCGGGCCAAGCGCAACGCGGGCCGCCAGCGCGCCCACAACCAGCGGAG
Organism: Longimicrobium sp.; assembly: GCA_036386635.1. GTDB lineage: Bacteria > Gemmatimonadota > Gemmatimonadetes > Longimicrobiales > Longimicrobiaceae > Longimicrobium. The sequence continues at coordinate 2,949 of DASVVI010000863.1, read as the reverse complement.
TGAGCGGCGCCCACACAAGTGACGCCGCGGCGCTCAGCCCCGCATCGGGCCCCAGCAGCCCGCGTACAGGACTCCGCTGCCCATTCGCCATCCGCGCGGCGGCACCTGAGGTGGTGGCGAGCGACGATGCCCACGCCACCACCGCGCCGGCCGCCAGCATCGCGAGAGGCGCGCCGATCGGCTGCGCGGTGCGGATGAAGGGGAGCAGGAAGAGACCCGCCACCGCGAGCGCCGCCAGCAGCAGCCGGAGCGCACGATGCGCAAAAAGCGCCGCGGGCGGGATGCCCAGGCGGCGCAGGAGCGTGTCGTCTTCCGGGCGGAAGAGGATCGGGTATGCCTGGAAGGCGATGGGCGCCGAGACGAGGAGCCCCAGCAGGATCTGCCCGTCGCCGGTCGAAACGTCCGGCCGGAGCGCGTCACCCGCCAGCCAGACGCCGCCGACGACCAGGGCGGCCGGGAGCGCGAATCCGGCCCACACGCCCACCCGCGGCCGGCGGACGGCGTCGGCAAGGCGGCGCCCGTCGAGGCGCAGAAGCAGGGCGAGAGGCGCAGTCATGCCGAAGCCGGGCGCCGCGGGACCACGTATGAGCGGAGGCGGAAACGCAGCGCACCCATTCGCCCAGCGCTCACTCGATGCCGCCGCGCTCCCGCATGCGCGCGGCGATCTTGGCCTCGTAGCCGCGGTCCGACGGCTCGTAGAAGCGAACCCCCGCGATTTCGTCCGGCAGGCACTGCTGCGGGGTGTAGCCGCCCTCGAAGTCGTGTGCGTACTTGTAGCCCTCGGCGTAGCCCCAGTCGCGCATCAGCTTGGTGGTCGCGTTGCGCAGGTGCAGCGGGACAGGGGCGTCGGGGTGCTCCCGTGCGGCGTCGGTGGCGGCATGGAGGGCGACGTAGGCGCGGTTCGACTTGGGCGCGTTGGCGACGTACAGGATCGCGTTCGATAGCGGGAGCAGCCCTTCCGGGAGCCCCATCCGCTCGAACGCCATCAGCGCCTGCGTCGCGACGATGCCGGCCTGCGGATCGGCCAGGCCGACGTCCTCGTACGCGGCGGCCACCAGGCGGCGGAAGAGGGTGCGCGGGTCCTCGCCGCCGTTGAGCATCCGCATCGCCCAGTACAGCGCCCCCGACCCCGAGGACGAGCGCAGCGACTTGTGGAAGGCGCTGAGCATCTCGTAGGCGAGGGTAGCGTCGTAGCGCGCGGTCCGCTGCTGGAGCGCCTCTCGCGCCACCTCGGCCGTCACCGTGCCCGTGCCGCGCACCAGACGAGCGGCCGTTTCCAGCCCGTTCAGCGCCTGCCGCGCATCGCCGCCGGAGGTGTGGATGATGAGGTCCTCGGCGTCCGTGTCCAGCGACACGCTGCCGCCAAGTCCGCGCTCCGCATCGGCCAGCGCGCGGCGCAGGACGTCGCGCACGTCGTCGTCGCTCAGCGAGCGGAGGACGAGTACCTGCGAGCGCGAAAGGAGCGCGGGGTTGATCTCAAACGCGGGGTGCTCGGTGGTGGCGCCCACCAGCGTGACCAGACCGCTCTCCAGCGAGGGGAGGAGGAAGTCCTGCTGCCCCTTGTTGAGGCGGTGGATCTCGTCGATGAAGAGGAGCGTGCCGTCACCCGCCTTCTTCCGCACCGTGGCTTCCTTGACGACCTCGCGCAGCCGCGGCACGCCCTCGCTTACGGCGTTGAAGGGGACGAAGGTGGAGTCCGCGTCGCCCGCGATTACGCGCGCCAGTGTCGTCTTTCCGCTCCCCGGCGGCCCGTGCAGGATGAGGTTGGGGAGGTAGCCGGTCTCCAGCAGCTTGCGCAGCGTGCCGTCTGGGCCGGCGAGGTGCGGCTGGCCCACGATCTCGTCCAACGTGCGCGGCCGCATGCGCTCGGCGAGCGGCGCGTCGGCGGCGGGCGTGGCGGGACGGGGCCGCTCCTTCGGCGCCTCGGGCGCACCGAACATGTCCAGTGAGTCGCTCAATGGACGAACCCGTGCACGAGTTGTGAGGCCAGCAGGTAGAGCGCCGCCCCGCCGAACACCGCCATCGCCAGCGGCCAGCTCCGCCCCTTTTGCACCTCGGGGATCAGGTTGGAGGCGGCGACGTACAGCGTCACGCCCGCGCTCAGCGCCAGCCCGTGCTCCGCCAGCACCGCGATGTAGCGGGTCAGCAGCACGCCGAGCACCGTCGACACCCCCAGCAGCGCCACGGCTCCGAGCGCCCGCCGCCGCGAGTTGCCGCTGGCGAGCATGATGGAGGCGACGGTGATCCCCTCCGGGATCTTGTGCAGGAGGATGGCGACGAAGACGAGCAGCCCCAGCCACGCGCCCACCCCGAAGGCGCTGGCGATGGCGACGCCGTCGAAAAAGGTGTGCAGGAGGAGCCCCACGAGCGCGGTGATCCCGACCCAGCGCCCCACCATCTCGTGGTGGTGCGTCTCCTCGCCGAAGTGGAAGTGCGGCGTGACGACGTGCTGCGTGAGGTGCACCAGCAGGTAGCCGACGAGCACCGCGACCGGCGCGCCGCGCGCCTCGAGCGCCTCGGGGAGCATCCCCACGCAGACGGTGGCCAGCATGAAGCCGCCCCCGAAGGCGATCAGCATCCGCTGCGACTCCGCGCTGCGCGGGCGCGCGGCGGTGATCAGGAGCCCCCCGGCGAGATTCGCCCCCGCCGCGGCGAGGGCGTACAGCAGAGCAGCGTTCAACGGCCCGTGGTCGAAAAAGAGAGGTTGTTCCGGCAGCCCCGAATTGACCACGCACCGGGCCCGCTGTCAACGACTTAACGGCAGGGCTCACGCGGAGACGCGGAGACGCAGAGAGAAAACAACAAGGGGGCTCACACAGAGTTGATATGAGAAGGCCGACCCCCTGGCCGGTCGCGGCGTAGCATTAAACTTCTAATGCTCGCCAGGTAGGTGACCGTTACGGGCGCGAAGCCCATATGCCAGGAGGTCGGCCATGCTCGAGACCGCCG
>DASVVI010000862.1:0-4160 GCA_036386635.1 Longimicrobium sp. | reverse complement strand
CCTGCTGCCGGATGGCTGGCGCGGACCGGCGGTAGGGATCGCGGGCTATCTGGCGGCGGCGGCGTTCCTGGCCGGTGGATGGGCACGGCTCGCCGCGCTGGCGCTCCCGCTCGCCGCCGTCTGGCCGCGCCGGCACCAGGTAGCCGAGCCTCTCCCCTTCGCGCCGATGCTGGCCGCGGGTGCCGTCCTCGCCCTCTTCACGCCAGGTGCAGCGCCATTCCTCCCCTGGCCGCAGCACGTGGCGGCCGTTCACGCACCCCTCTTTCCGAATCCCTCGCGATGAAGCTCCTTCTCTGCATCCCAGCCGCGCTGCTGATGGCCACCGCGGCCCACGCGCAGCGCCCGGTGGCGTCCGGCACGACGGCGGCGCTCGGAGGCACCGGCGTGACCGAGGCCCGGCGCGCCGACGCCCTCCTCTTCAACCCCGCGCTCCTGGGGATCTGGGACGGTGGGCCGGGCGCCTCGCAGTCGTTTCTCTCGTTCGACCTGGCGAGGCTTCCGTCCGAGGGTACGTTCGACGGATCGGTGCGCCTGGGGCTGATCGGCGGCGAGATCGGCAAGGGGAGCCGCTACCTCCAGTACTCGGGGCCGCTGGCGAACGGGAGCTCATACCCCGGCGCGCTGGGCGGCGTCACCTGGGCCGCCTTCCAGAATCGCGACTTCGCCCTTTCGGTATCCACCCACTTCGCCTCCTACGCCGACATCCCTCCGGCTATCCGCGAGGCCCTCGGCGCCGGCGAGGCCGAGAGCCCGGCCACCGGCGAGAGCGGGCGCAGCGTGGCCACGGTGCTCGCCGTCGGGCGCGCGCTGCCGCTGGGGAGCCTTCCCGGCGTCGGTCCCGTGTGGGTCGGCGCGACGGGGAAGGCGTGGTACCTCCACACGCACGCCCGCGGCGGCTTCGTCTCCGATGCGCCCGGCACCGAAGTGTACCGCGAGACCATCTTCCGCGGCGTCCCCGGCTACGGCGTGGACGGGGGGATCGCCGCCGCGCCCGGGCCGGTGCGCCTGGCTGTTTCGCTGAGCAACGCCTTCGCGGGAACGGTGCGCCCCGGATCCGGACCGCGCGAGCGCACCGTGTCCATCACGCAGGACCCGGACGGCCGAGCGACGGTGACGGAGGCGCTGGGCCCGGAGATCGGCTTCGGCGACCTGGGGACGCCGCCGTTCGCCGCCGCCAACGAAGCGTGGGAGGGCGCGTACTTCCCCTCCGTCCTGCGCGCGGGCGCCGCTTGGGACGCGGATTTCGGCACCGTGGCCCTCGCGGCGAGCGAGGTGCTCCGCCAAGGCGGGCTGGAGCCTGAGGGGAGCACGGAGCGCTTCACTGCCTCCTTCCACGGCACCCCGCGCCTGCCGCTCCGCGCGTCGTACGGGTGGGGAGAGGGGGCGCGGAGCTATGCCGTGGGCTTCGACGCCGGCTCGTGTGCGCGCCGCTGGACGCTGGGCGTTGCGCGCCGCGAGGGGCCAGGAGGGACGTCGATGGGCCTGTCCGCATCGCTCCGGCTGATGGACCACGCCTGCGCGGAGGGGCGCTGATCCGCGCGCCCCAACATTGCGCGCCGTCGGCTTCGTGACCCGGCGCCCGGTCATCGACCCAATCACATGCTGACCTTCATGTCGCACGACCGCACGGACGGAGCGGGAGGCGGGGCTCTCGCATCCGACAACGCCCGGCAGATGATCGAGACGGCGTCAACCTTCGCCCAGCGCGAGATGCTTCCCGAGGCGCGACAGGCTTTGCAGCGTGCACGGGGCGCGCTCTCGCAACGCAGCGACGTGGGCCCGGCGCACTGGTGCAACGCGTGTCTGGTTGCGCTGGAGATCGCGGCCCGCGGCGGCGACGTGCAGGGGATGGAGGCCGAGGCCGCGCAGCTCCGCTCCATTTCCGGAGGCGGCCAGTACTGGTCGGAGCAGGCCCGCGCGCGCATCGGCAAGAGCTCGGGCCGGGTGGACCCGGCGCGCCTCGACCGCGTATTTGCCGTCCTCGCCGGCGACGTGCTCCCATCGTCGTCCGTCCCGCTGCCCGCCATCGAGCTGCCCTCGTTCCGGGTCCCGGACGCTCGTCCGCTCCCACCCGAGGGCACCAGTCGTGGGCTGATCGCTCCCATGCCGCGAGCAACCGCTCCGGCTGAAGCGACTCCCGAATCGCTGGTCGAAGCTCCACCCACCGCAGTACCCGGAGCGGCGGTCCCCGAGCTCCCGGCGCACGAGGATGCTCCGGCCGGCTCGCCGGCGGTGCCATCCGCGACCGTGGCGTCGCTCACCGAATCACTCGCAAGCGAGCCGGCACCGCGGCGGGTGTACCCGGGCGCGGCGTGGGGCGGCGCCGTGTGGATGGGCTCCGCATCGCAAGACCCGCCCACGGACCGGCTTCCCGCGGAGAGCATCTCCACCTCGGCGCACCGGGAGGACACCCACTTCCAGGAAGCCGCCGACGACGAGTGGATGGAGCGGCTACCCGAACTGGCGGACGTGGCCGACAACGACCCGCCCCTGATCTTCGTGCACGACGGTACTGGGCCCGTGGACTCGCGCCTGCGCGTCGCGCCGGACCGCACCGATGCCGAAGAGCTGCTGCGCTCCTTCGTGGACCACATGACCCGCTGGCGCGACGACGTAAGCGACGAGGAGGCGGAGAACTTCTACGATCTCGGCACCAGCTTCCTGGACATGGAGCAGTGGGAGAGCGCGGTCAAGGTGTTCGACCAGGCCATGCGCAACCCCGGCACGCGCGTCGGCGCGGCGGAGGGGTACATGAAGGCGCTGATGGGGATGGGCGACCACCACGCGGCGTTCGGCGCGGCGGGGATGGCGCTCAGCAACCTGGCGGAGGCCGGCGAGCCGCTTTCCGGCATCCTATTCCTCCGCGGCCGGGCCGCCGAGGAGATCGGCGACACGCGCGAGGCGCGCCGCTGCTACGGCGAGGCGCTGCGCATCGACCGCTTCTACGCCGACGCCCCCGACCGCCTGATCGCGCTGGGGGAGTGACGTGGGCACCGCGCACACTGCGCTCCCCGCCTCCTTTTCGCGCTTCCTCTCCGACGCGGAGCGCTGGGCCGCCGAGGGAGACCGCGAACGATCGCAGCGGGTCCTCGCGCTGGCCGCGGACCTGGCGACCCCGGCGCGCGTTCCCGCCGTCCTCCTCGCCTGGCACGCGGCGGGCGACATTCCGGCTCCACGCCCTGCGGCGCCGGCGACCGCACTCCCCGCCGCGCCTGTGGTGGTCGCGGAGCTGGACCCCGCCGGCCTTCCCATCCCCGACTTCCCCACCGCGCCGCCCACGGTGGACCTCGGCGCGCCGCGCGGAATGGCGCCCACGCCCCTGCCGCTCCCGGCCGAACTCCCGCCGCCGGCCACTCAGCACGCCGCGCCCGAGCCCCTCCCGCCCTTAGAGCGACGCTCGGGCGGGTTGCTCAAAGCGATCGTTGTGATGGCGCTCGTCGCGGGCGCGGTGTGGATGTACCTCCCGGCCGGCATGAAGGCATCCATCCCCACCTCCATTCCCGGCGTCGCCCTCGCCGCGCGCGGCGGCTCGCTCGCGGACGCCGAGAACGCGCTGCGCGGCGGCGACGCGGCGCGGGCGTTGGAAATCGCCCGCACGCTTCCCCCCGAGGGCGAAGACGCGCCGCGCGGTCACCTCGTGCGTGGCCAGGCGCTGCTCGAGACCGGCGACACGGCCGGCGCCGTCGATGCCCTCGCCGCCGCTGCCCGTGGCGACAACCGCGGCGCCGTCGCCTGGGCTGCCGCCGAAGCGCTCGCCCGCCTCTCCGGCCACGAAGCCCCTGCCGCCGAAGCCTATCTCCTCGCCTTCGCCGCCGGCCTCCCCGAAGCCCGCGCCGAAACGGTCGCCCACGCCCAGGAGCTCGCCGGCCGCCCCGACCGCGCCCACCGCGTCCGCGCACAAGCCACCCCGGAATAGCCAACTCGCCGCCTCCCCGCTGCGCGCAACGCGCGGCGGGGCGTAGTGCGCCCTTGTCCAAAACCCAACGCTAGGTTATGCTCGTGCCAACCGTTCTTCGCGTCCGCGGCTTCGCGTTCCGCATTTACACCAACGATCACGAGCCCATACATGTCCATGCGCACCTGTCGGGCGGACGGTGTAGAGTTGACGTTGCTACAGGCGAGGTTTCCAACGTATTGGGGATGAAGACCCCTGACGCGAA
>DASVVI010000861.1:0-1849 GCA_036386635.1 Longimicrobium sp. | reverse complement strand
CACCCTTTCCCTGCCTCGACCGTCTCCTTCCGGGACCAATACCCGTAGGGGCAGACCTGCGTGTCTGCCCGACCTCTGGATGGGCACGATCGCTGGGTATATCAACGGTGCCCGCGAGTCGTCAGGCGGCGCATGTGTGTTCTTGCAACGGGTCGCCGTCGTCCATCCTTCGTGATTCGCGACTGGCTCGACCCGGACGCCTGGCTAGTTCAGCCTGTGTGAGGCCCCGCGCGTTTCGACGGCCTTCAGCGCGTTGCGCACGCTGAGCTTCCGCTCCACGAGCAGCACCTCGTCGTCGGAGAGGTTCAGGAACTCCTGCACCGTTCCTACGCGCCAGCCCGCGCTCTCTAGCCGCTCCCGCTTGTCCTGCTGCATAGGCAATTCCTCTGATGGTCCCATAGCCCCGGGACTTCGTTGGCCCGGCTTACCTCTCCACCGGCGATAGCTCCGAGTGTCGAGCTGTCGTCCAACCTGCTTGCCGGATGAGCGTCGGTCAATCCCCAGGAAGTACTTGGAGTGAAACAGGTTAGGGTCGTGGCGCGATGCGAGCGAGAGCGCTCTTCTACGGATCGAGTACCGTCACGAAGCGGCGCTCATCATCCTCGTTGTGCTGGACGCGCCACGGAGGACCACGCTGCTCCGATTGGTGGCAGGGTGGTTGCGTTGGGCTGCTCACGAGCGGCGGAACGGATCGGGTTCCGCGCCCGTGGGAGGGCGGTGTGCCGCGATTCCTCGAGACAGGGGGTTGGCTATGTGGAGGAGATCGGTGGTTCTGGTCGCGGCGCTCGCCGCGATGACGGGTGCGCTGGCGTGCGGGGATGGCGGCGGGGTGGATGAGAAGGGGACCGCGGACACGGGAGCCCTCCAGCACAACCCGGATCCGGCGACCGGTAGCCCGGCCGGCGGCGGCGCAGCGGCGGGGAGCCAGCCGCCTTCGAACGGTGAGGGCGGGGCGGTGAACGCTCAGGGCACGGCGGACACCGAGCTGCTCCATCACAACCCGGACACGGTGACGGGGAGCCCGGCCGGCGGTGGCGCCGCTCCGGGTACCCAGGCGCCCGCGCCGACGCCTCCCTGAGGCCCAGCGGCAGGAAAGAGACGAGCCCGGCACCGGCAGCGGTGTCGGGCTCCTTGCCGTTTGATCCCTGCGGCAGTGCGCTACGTCGCGCTTTCCGCCGAGAGGATCTGCTCGATCTGGCGCATGAGCACGAGCGATTCCTGCGCCGCGACGTTCCAGACGATGTCGTAGTCCACGCCGGAATAACCGTGAATCAGCCGATCGCGCATTCCGCCCATCAGCCGCCACTCGATCTCTGGATAGCGGGCGCGGAACTCCTGCGGCACCTGCTTGGCGGCCTCGCCGATGATCTCGATGCTCCGCACGAATGCGCGGCGGAGCACTTCGTTCTCGAGGAAGTCCGCCTTGCTAAGCCCGCGTCTGGTCCGCCAGGAACCGCGCTTCAACCAGCATGTGCCGAAGGTACTCAAGCGGCTTGAAGGACATCCTCCGCCTCGCGCAGGATGTGGGGGCCGATGAAGGGGCTCAGTGACTCGGTGGTGACGAGCTCCACGTGGTGCCCGAGGAGCTCCTCCAGGAGGAAGGAGAGCGCCATGAAGCTCCTGAACGTTTTTTGCTCAGGGATGAACTCCACGAGCAGATCGATGTCGCTGCCGGGGCGCGCTTCGCCGCGGACGACGGAGCCGAAGAGGGCGATGCGCCGCACCCCGAGAGCCTGGATCTGCTCGCGGGCCTTGTCGAGATGCTCGACGACCTCTTCCTTGCTCGGTGGGTGCGTGGTCATGGCTCACAATGTACGAGGGCGCGCAAGACACCCGTAGCTGCATCAGG
>DASVVI010000860.1:0-2774 GCA_036386635.1 Longimicrobium sp. | reverse complement strand
GCCGCGTGCCGATCCTCACGCCACGCTCCAGAGCGAGGTCGTGGAGAGCATCGGGATGTTTCATGAGGACGCGCATTAGGGTGTCCGCAGTCGAGCTCTGCGTCACGGTGCCGCGCTCCCATCGTACTACCGTCTTAGGGCCAGTGCCGAGCAGCTGCTCGAACTCTGCCTGCGAAAGGCGCAGGCGTTCGCGAAACGCCTTCACCTCGCCCGTCGCGAGGAGCCCGTCTTCGCGCCTGACCTGGTCCGCCGCGAGCCGCTGCAGCGCGTCCGCCTGTTCGGGGAGAAAGAACGCCTCCCCACACCCCGAGCACCTCATGAACTCGCTCTCAACCGAGACCTCCCGCTCGCCGATCAGGACTTCGCGAGACTCGCGCACCGGCAGCGCCTCACTGTCGCACGCGTAGCAGCGTTCGCTCATGGGACCTGTCCCGATCGATGGGGAAGATGATCGTAAGGCACTAATCGCCCGCAGCGATGGCGGGATGCGGCGCGATACGAGGAAGTACGCGCGGCTTTGATCATGAGTCAAGCGGTGCTGGAAAACCGGTTCATCACGTGGCGCGGTACGGGCTTACGGCGCGCCGAAGACGCCAGCCGCGCGCGTTCAAGGCTGCAAGAGGGAGGGGCGGGCGCCGATGCCGGCGCCCGCCCTCATTCCCGCGCGCGTGCTCGTGAGTACCGGCTCGCTGTTATTCCTCGCCCGTCTGCTCGTGTGGCGCGTGGACGGGCTTGCTCTCGGGCGAGTGCTGCTGCCGGAGCCAGATGGAAAGGCCGGCGATGGCGAAGACGGAGAGGAACTCGCTCTGCCAGTTCTGGAAGCTCTCGAACCAGAAGCGCGAGGTGGCGAGGTAGCCGAGCATGGTGGCTCCCGGCAGGCCGTGCGCGGCCTGCTCCGAGCTGTACTCCGCCGCGCCGGTGGCCGCGTGGCCCCAGAATGACGCCACGAAGAGGAGGAACAGCACGATCGAAAGCGAGTTCCGGTACAGCGCCAGCGCGATCCCGCCGCGGCGCACGGGCCAGGGCGCGCTGGGATCGTTCCGGTGCAGCCGCGGGTCCTCGTCGCTGGGCTCCTCGCCGGCGCCCTCCTCGTCACTCGGCTTCTTGCTCTCGGCCGAGCCACGCTGCACCAGAAAGGCGGTGAGGAAGACGAACACCGCCATCTGCAGGAACTCCGACTCCCAGTTCTCCAGCGTCGCCTCGCCGAAGTGGCCGGTGCCAAAGTACTCCACCAGCGTCACGGGCTGCTCGCCATGCGCTTCCTGGGCGCTGTTGTACTCCGCCCGGCCCGTCAGCACCTGCCCGACGAACGCCATGGCGAACAGCGTGATGGCCGCGAGGCTGAGGCTGCGGTCCCGTATCCATTTCGGCACGCTCACCGCTCCGGTGTGGCGTGGACGTTGGCGCGGCAAGTGACCACTCCGCGAATCTGTGAACACATCAGCGGATCGTATGCCATTGCATTCGAGCGGACCGATAGTGTTGGGGCTTGCGAAACGTGGCGAGCATCACGATTGTCCGCTAGTGTATCCCGGTAGGGCGTATTTCTTCAACCTGCGAATCGATTATGGGTGACCGCGCGCGCGGAGATCGGCGCAAGGTGATTCCCCCGCCGCCACTCCCGCGCCTGGCAGGGCTGGAAGCGTTGCGCGGGGTTGAAGACGCGCCCGGCCTGGAGCTGTGGTTGAGCGCGCGCCACGTTCACGATTGGCTGGATACGCCGGCGTCGAGTCGCGCCGGGTTGGTTCCCGATGCAACGAGGTCGGCCGGGCGCGTCAGGCGAGCGGAGGCGCTGGAGATGGCACCCGAGCTCGCCACCGCTCTGCACGTGCTGCGTTGTGCTGCGGCGGATCCGCTGGGGCTGGGCCCCGCGCAGCTTGCAGTGGCGTGCGCAGAGGCGGCGGAGTGGGCGGAGTCGCGCGGGGTGCTTCCACTGGCGGTGGTGCTCGCGGAGGCGGCGGCGAACGCCGAGCCTGAGGCGCCTGCCAGGGCCAATGTGGCCGCGCGGATCTGCCGTCGCGCTGCCGAGTGGGATCGCTCGGCGGCGTGGTACCAGCGTGCAATCGGGCTCGCGCGTCGCCAGCACGACGCGCGTGAGTTCATTCGAGGGCAAGTGGGTTACGGGGCCTCGTTGTACAACCAGGGCCTGCTGAACCAAGCGCGTCCCCACCTTTCCGCCGCGGCATGGCGGGCGCGCCTGGCCGGGCTTCACGAACAGGCAGCGCACGCATGGCACGACCTGCTCCTGGTGTCGGCCGAGCTCGGGGCGTACGCGGAAGCCCAGGACTACGCACGAAGGGCGGCCACGGCGTACCCGCTCCACGCCCGCCGCCTTCCCTACTTGGCGGCCGATCTGGCGGTGACGCTGGTGTTCCAGCGGTACTACTCGTCCGCGCTGCCGCTCCTCGACGCGTTCGTCGCCAAGATCGAGGAGCCCGCCGAGCAGGTGCTGGCATTGAGCAACCGGGCGCATGCGGCGGCAGGCGTCGGCGACGTGAAGGGCTTTCAGGGGCTGGCCCCGCAAGTCCTCGATCTGGTAGAGGCGTACGAGGAGCACGCGCCGGCAGCTCTCGTGAACTTGGCTGCCGGCGCGTACGCGCTGGGCGACTGGGACTTAGGTGAACGCTGCGCCCGGCTGGCAGTCGAGCGGGCCAAGGGGCGCAAGGATGGGGAGCCGGAGCGGCGAGCGCGCGAGTTGCTGGAGGCGATCGCATTGGGGACTCCGGCGCCCGGTGAGGCGCCGGTGCCCGCGGGAGCGACCGGCCGGCAGCTCC
>DASVVI010000859.1:0-16693 GCA_036386635.1 Longimicrobium sp. | reverse complement strand
GACCGCCCGCACGCCAATCTCCTGCGGCGACTGAAGGATCTAGCCTGCGAGACAAGAGGACGGCGGCGAACGACGAGCCCCGCGCAGTAGATCCTTCGCTCCGCGCCAGAGTTCGTGGTGCGGTAGAGGACGGAGGGGCGCGTCGCTCAGGATGACAAATGTTCTCGGATGCGGGCTACGGCGATGCGGCGGACACGGGCAGCCACGTGGGGCGGCCCCTACGGGATCTGTGCCGCGGGCGAGGGTCGGTGCGGCGGCGAGGGCGGGCAGACACGCAGGTCTGCCCCTACCCGTGACGGTGCGAATCGCGGTCGCACGCGGGCGTCCGGTTCCGATCACGGGCGGCGGAGCGGCGTCGGGCACGGGCGCGATGAATCGCGCCCCTACGCATCCTGCCACGCACTAACGCACTCACGCACTCACGCACTTCCGTTCTTCCCCGGCACCCGCACCCGCCCATCCCGCGTGGGCGCGGCGAAGACGACGTCGGGGAACATCTCCTCGTTGAACGGATTGTACGCCTCGCGCGGGGTGAAGCGTTGATCCACTACCTGCGCGCTCTCGAAGAGTGACACCTCCGGGTTCTTCCACCCGCGCAGCACCCCGCCGGAGCTGTAGCCGCCGATCTGGTAGAGGTGGAAGAGGCGCTTGCCCGTGGTGGAGACGAAGACCATGTACGGCTCCACGATCCGGTAGCGCCCGCTCGGCTCCGTGAGCCACACCAGGCTGAGCGACTTCCCCGCCGCGATGAAGGTCAGCTCCACGTCGTTCATACGCTCCCCCCGAATCGCTCCACGACGCCGGCGAATCCGGCGGCAACCGGGGGGCAATCGCAAAACGACTGCCTGCGCACGGCGCGGCCCGAGCCGTGCATTACCGGATCGGCCCGAGAGACAAGTGAACAGAGGGAGCAAGCGGATGGCACCGAAGCGGCGCGCGGCGGACAAGCGATGGGTACAGGTGATGGGGTGGATCGGGTGCCTGACACTGGCGGGCTCGCTCACCTACACATTCATCAAGGCGCTCACCGAGGGCGCGAACGAGGTGGACCCCCTCTTCTTCGGGCTCCAGACGGTGGCGAGCTTCTTCTTCCTGCTCTACTCGCTGCGCCTCAAGAACAGGATCTTCGTGGCCGCCAACTGCGTCGCCCTCCTCAACGCGGTGGGGACGATGGTGGTGGCACTGCGCGAATGAGCGCGGCTCAGTGACCGGGCACCGTTAAATCCAAGCCCGCGCGCGCGGAATCGCCTTGACCGGGGCGGTGGCGGGGTGTATCGTGAGGCCACCTAGCCCGGGCACACCCATCCCGTCCAGCACCCCCGCCGCGCCTCGACGCGCGCGCACGGGTACCATCCAAGAGCGACACCCACAGGAGACCCGTATGAAACGAAGTCTGGCCATGGCCAGTGCCGCGGCCGTCGCGTGCATCGCGGCCGGCACTCCCGCCCTGCATGCCCAGGGCTCCGGCGTAGACCAGCAGAGCGCATGCATGACCGGTCGCGTGGGCGCCGGCGTGGCCATGCCTTGCGAAGACGGGTCCGCGGTGTACTTCAGCCCGGCCGGGCTGGCGATGCAGGGGAGCGCAGTGAGCCTGGGCGTGACGCTGGTGAGCTCCAGCAACACCTTCCGCTACGACCCCGGGTACAACCTGGCCGACCCCACGATCCGCCGCGCCACGGAGACGGTTCCCGTGCCGCAGGCGTTCGTCAACTACCGCGCGAGCGAGCGGCTGGCGGTGGGCGTGGGCGTGTTCGCGCCGTACGGGCTGGGGCTGAAGTGGGACGTGTGCAGCATCGCGGACGCCAACACCTCCGCCTGCACCCCGGAGAACAACTTCGAGGGGCGCTACACCGGCTACGACAACGCCTTCCGCGGCATCTACATCCAGCCCACCGTGGCCTTCCAGCTCGTCCCCAACCGCATCTCGCTGGGTGCCGGGGTGGACTACGTGCGCGGCAACATCGAGGTGCACCAGCGCGCCGACGTGGGCACCTCCGGTCTGCGCGGGGTGGACGTGGCGGACGCCACCCTCAAGGGCGAGGGCACCGGCGTCACCTTCCACGTGGGTGGCATCGCGCGGCTGAGCAAGCGCGCCTCGCTGGGCGTGCGCTACCTGCACTCCGTCGAGGTGGAGATGGACGGCGACGCCGACTTCACGCAGGTGCCCACGGGCAACGCGGGGATCGACGCGCTGATCGCGGCGCAGATCGCCAGCGGCGCGCTGGGCGACCAGGGGATCGGCACCACCATGGAGTTCCCGTCGCAGCTGGTGGTGGGCGTCAACTTCGCCGCCACGCCGCGGCTGAACGTGATGGCGGACTACCAGCGGACCGGGTGGGAGAGCTTCGACCAGCTGGACATCGACTTCGAGAACGAGACGGCGACCGACCGGGTGCTGACGCTGGGGTACCAGAACACCAACACGTACCGCTTCGCCGCCGACTTCGCGGCGACGGACGCGCTGGCGCTGCGCGCCGGCTTCCGGTACAACACCGAGGCCTCGCCGCGCGCCACGCCGCTCCTTCCGGAGTCGGAGCGCAACTACTTCACGGCGGGGCTCGGCTACCGCTTCACGCGCAGCCTGGGTCTGGACCTGGCGTACCAGCTCGTGCGCCAGCCGGACCGCCGCGGCGCGGTGCGCCCGGGCGAGCCGGCCGTGGGCGTGTACACGGCGGACGCGAACATCTTCGGCGTGACGCTGTCGTACCTGTTCGGCCGGCACCACGGCGCCGCGCAGTGACCGGCGCGCACCCGCGCTCGTCTCTATGCGCCGGAACCTGCAAACGATCCCCTTCGGAGAACTTCGGATGAAATCTGGAACGAGCCGGCTCCGGCTCCTCGCCATGGCCGCCGCGGCGCTGTCGCTGGGCGCCTGTGTGGACGACGACCAGGGGCTGATCAACACCCCCTTCCCGGCCAACGGCGCCATCTTCGCGCGCTACGTGGCGATGGGCAACTCGATCACCGCCGGCTACCAGTCCGGCGGCATCGTGGACACGCTGCAGCAGCGCTCGTACGCGGCGCTGCTGGCGGAGCGGGCGGGGGTCACCAACTTCGGCATCCCGCTCATCGCCCAGCCCGGCTGCGCCACGGCGGTGCCGTTCACCGCGCCGCTCACCCCCTCGGCGCCGGCGGCCACCTGTGCCCGCTCGGCCGCGGGCGCGGCGGTCAACCGGGTGCAGAACGTGGCGGTGCCCGGCGCCCGCCTGCTGGATCTGCTGCGCTTCCCCAGCGGCCAGCTGGGGCAGGTGAACACCGTGCTGGTGGGTCCGCGCACGCAGGTGCGGGCGATGAAGGAAGCCCAGCCGACCTTCGTGTCGGTGTGGGTGGGGAACAACGACGCGCTGGAGGCGACGGTGGGCGGGCTCCTTGGGCCGACGCCCACGCGGGCCGACTCGTCGCTCACCCCGCTCGCCACCTTCCAGAACCAGCTCACCCAGCTGGTGGACTCCATCAAGTCGGTGGCGCCGCAGGGCGTGATGCTGGTGGGCGTGGTCAACGCCATGAACGCAGCGCCCATCATCCAGCCGGGCGCCTACTTCTTCCTGTCGCGCGACGCGGCGGGGAAGTTCCAGGGCAAGACGGTGAACAACAACTGCTCGCCGGTCACCGCGCTGGGGCAGCCGAACCCGCTCGCGCAGAACTTCGTGTCGTTCCAGATCGTCTCCTCCGCGGTGCCGGAGATCGACTGCAGCGGCACCCTGGCGGGCGGCGCATTCGTGCTGGACGCGGCGGAGCAGGCGATCGTGGCGGCGCGGGTGACGGCCTTCAACAACGCGATTCAGGCCGCGGCAGTCGCCAACAACTGGGTGTACGTCAACCCGAACACGATCCTGGAGTCGTTCCTGACGCAGCGTGACGCGCAGGGCCGGGCGCAGCGGCTGCGCAAGTGCCAGGCGCTGGCCGCCGCCACCACGCCGACCCAGTTCCAGACGGCGCTGGTCACCACCTGCCCCGTGCCGCCGACGGGCTCGACGGCTGCCTTTGCGGCGCCCAACTTCTTCGGGTCGCTGATGTCGTTCGACGGGGTGCACCCCTCCACGGAGGCGCACCGGATACTGGCGGGCCGCTTCGCCGCCGCGATCAACGCGAAGTACGGCACCACGCTGTCCACCGTCGAGACCTGATCCCGGCGGGTGGCTGGCGAAGCGGGGCGGTCCGGAGCGATCCGGGCCGCCCCGCGGTCGTTAACCGCAGGCTCACACAGAGACACAGAGAGGTACAGCGAGAACAGGAGGAAGAAGGTTCTTTGTGGCTCTTGGTTTCCCTCTGTGTCCTCTGTGTGATGCTTTTCGCCGTTCGGGAGCATGTTTCCTGCAACCCGCGCAACGCCATGAGCGACGCAACCCAGTCCGCGGGGATCCCCCCGGGCATCGACAAGATCCTCCGGCGCTTCGCCACGCTCACGCCAGACCTCACCCGGCAGGCGCTGGTGCAGTACGCCAACAAGCTGCCGCCCCTGCCCGAGCGCTTCCGCGGGCTGGACGCGGAGCAGTACCGCGTCACCGAGTGCCAGACGCCCGTGGCCATCTTCCCCGAAGTGGTGGACGGGAAGATGCACTTCCATGCCGACGTGCCGCAGGGCGCGCCCACCATCCGCGCGCTGCTGGCGCTGCTCTTCGACGCGCTCAACGGGCAGCCCCCGGAGACCACGCTGGCCATCCCCCAGGACTTCGTGCCGCGGGTGATGGGGAAGATCGGGCTGGCCACGCGCGAGGTGGGGCTGACCGCCATGGTGGAGCGGCTGAAGCGGGCCGCGCGCCAGGCGCGGGCGGAGGCGGGGGAGTGAGCGCGGAGCCTTGCGCGCGCCGCCCCCGTTCGTTCTTTTGTCCATCCCCGCGGGGCCTCTGTGCGCCCCCGGGCGAACCCGGAAACGAGACCATGCGCGAGACCACTGCGAGCCGGAAGATCCCGGCCCGTGCCCTGTGGCTGGCCCTGCCCCTTGCGGCGGCGCTGGCCGGCGCCTGCAAGCCGGACCAGCCGCCCGGCGGGTACCCCCCCGTGTCGCACCGCTCCGCCCCCGTGATGCCGGGGTGGAGCCACCCCGATCCGCCCCCGGTCACGCCCGGCTCGGCGGTCGGCGGCGGCGGCGCCAAGATCGTGGCCAAGAACCTCCCCGCCGGCGTCACGCAGGCGATGGTGGACCAGGGGCAGGAGCTCTTTGGGCAGACGTGCACCGCCTGCCACGCCGCCGGCGGCACCGGCAGCACGGCCGCGCCGCCGCTCAACGACAAGGAGTGGCTGAACATCACGGGCGCGTACCCGGAGATCGTGAGCCTCATCAACTCCGGCGTGCCCAACCCCAAGAAGTTCCCCGGCGCCATGCCGCCGCGGGGCGGGGGGAACTTCACGCCCGAGCAGGTGGGGCAGATCGCCGCCTACGTCTACGCACTCAGCCAGCAGGGGGAGTCATGAGCCGCCGCCACGGTCCGGACGGGGAGAGCACCTACGGGACGGTGAAGAACCGCTTCGACAGCTGGAGCGCCGACAACCCGCGCCCCAAGTCGCGCAGCGCGCTCGGCATTCCGGACATCGACATCCCGGAGGGCGTGGTGCGCGCCATCGCGCTCGCCGTGGGCGTGGGCACGGGCGCCCTGCTGCTGGCGCTGGCCGGCGTCGCCTACTTCGCCTCCGGCACCTGGCGGGACATCGACCGGAGCGGCGCGGCGCTGGCGTACCTGCTGGTGGGGATCTTTCTGACCATCGCCGGGCTGGGCGCGTCGCTGGGGACGCTGAACCACGTCTTCCGCGTCGCGCGTTCGCCCGGCGGGCACCACTGAGCGGCCCGCGCCACCCGGCCGCGCGGGAAAACACCGGCGATTCGCGCAACCGCGCGCGTCGCTGGTGCCCCGCGATGGCCTATCTTACGCGATGGCTCAAAAACCGCTGACAAAAATATTGACACTCCGCACATCCAGCAGTAGCTTCGAAGCGTTCCCCCACCCAAAACGTGTCTTGTTCTAAACACCCCTATCCTCGGGAATCCCACCCATGCGCGTACGTACCATTGGCCTCTCCGCCCTTGCCCTCGGCATCCTGATCGGCGCGGGCGGCTGCTCGTCGGAGTCCCCGACCTCCTCCCTCGCCCCGGCGAGCGCCTCCACGCAGCAGAAGGGTGGCTTCATCGGCTCCGGCAAGGAATCCCCAGCGTCCGTTTCCGGCGGCTTCATCGGCAGCGGGCGGCGTGACACGACGACTGCCACGATCTCGGGTGGGTTCATCGGCTCCGGGTACTGAGGCCGGCCCGCTTCGCTTTTCCATGGGGGCCGTGCCTTGAGCACGGCCCCTTCTTCTGCGCTCCGTTCGACCGCGTCTGAACTACTTGCCAAAGACCATCGCGCAGCTCCTAGACGAAGCTGCCCAGCACGAGGCATCCGGTGCCTGGGGCGCCGCTCTGGGCGCGTACGAAGAGGCGCTCAGAACTACCGTCAGCGGTGGGCTGCCGAAGCTGCAACTGGACGTGCAGGTGCGGATCGGGCACTGCCACCGGAAGGCAGGGAACTGGGAAGCCGCGGCCGAACAGTTCGGGATGGGGCTCGACCTGGGGAGCAAGCACGGCGACCAGGAGCAGATCGGGCGGGCGCTCAACGGCCTTGGGCTGGTGGCGCAGGCCCGCGGACGCCTCACCGAAGCCGAATCGTTGTATCGCGGCGCCCTCGAGTGTGCCGCGAGGAGCGGGTCCCGGGCGCTCGAAGGACACGTGCACCAGAATCTGGGGATCATCGCCAACATTCGCGGAGATCTCCCCGAAGCGGTGCGCCTGTATTCGCTCGGCATCGAGCTCCTGGAGGAGGCCGGAAACGACGACGGAGTGTCGGCGGCGCTGAACAACCTCGCGATTCTGCACGTAACCCGCGGCGAGTTGGACGAGGCGGAGGCCTGCTACGATCGGGCCGAGGCGATCTGCCGGCGCACGAACAACGTTCACCTGATCGGGATCATGAAGGTGAACCGTGCGGAGCTGTACATTGCTCGCGGCGACCTCGCGCGAGCGCGGGAGGTGTGCGATGCGGGCTTCGAGATCCTCGGCGAGGCAGGCGACACGCTTCGGCAGGCAGAGGCGCTGAAGTACTATGGGATCATCTATCGGCTGGCCGGCAAGCCTCACCTCGCCTCCATTCACCTGCAGCGCTCCATCGACATCGCCGCTCCGCGCGATCCGCTGCTGGAAGCGCAGGCCCAGCGGGAGTTGGCGCTGGTACTGCGCGAACTGGGGAGGAACCGCGACGCGCTCGCCGCGCTGAACCGCTCGCACACCCTCTTCACGGAACTGCAGGCACAGACCGACACCGCGGACATCCAGGAGCGGATCGACCGGCTGGAGACGGACTTCCTGGTGCTGGTGCAGCAGTGGGGCGAGTCGATCGAGGCCAAGGACCGCTACACGGTGGGTCACTGCCTGCGCGTGGCCGACTACGCCTGCCGGCTGGCGGAAAAGGTGGGGATCGCCCCGCACGAGATGGTGTGGTTCCGCATGGGGGCCTTTCTGCACGACCTGGGGAAGATCGAGGTGCCGGAGGAGGTGCTGAACAAACCCGGCCGACTCACCGACGAGGAGCGCGCCCTCATGGAGCGCCACCCAGTGACCGGCGAGGCGATGCTGGGGAGCGTGGACTTTCCGTGGGACATCCGCCCCATGGTGCGCTCGCACCACGAGCGGTGGGACGGCGGCGGCTACCCGGACCGGCTGGTGGGGGAGGCGATCCCCTTCTCCGCGCGCATCCTGCGCGTGGCCGACGTCTTCGACGCGCTGACCACCGCGCGCAGCTACCGCCGCCCCCTCACCCCCGCCGAGGCGATGGCGATCATGGTGGAGGACCAGGGCTCGTTCGACGCGCAGATCTTCGCCGCCTTCCAGGAGCTCTTCCCGGAGCTGAGCGTCACCGCGGAGCAAGCCTCCTCTATTTATCCCGCCTAGCGATCATTCCGCGCCACCACTCATACAAGCCGTCCATTTTAGACGATGGCGGGCTCACCGAGCTCCAGCTCCACGCCGCGGGTGCGCAGGAGCCGCTCGAGCGCCTCGCCGATCTTGTTGTTGGGGGTGGAGGCCCCGGCGGTGATCCCCACCACGAGCGGCCCGGCGGGGATCCACTCCTCCGCCTCCGCCTCGGGCGCGTCGAGCGGGGTGCCGGCTGGCTTGAAGCGGATCGTCCCCCGCTCCGGATCGATGCACTCCGCGTCGGCGATGTGGTAAGTGACCGTGTGGCGGGCGCAGAGGATCGCCAGGTGGTTGGTGTTGGACGAGTTGTATCCCCCCACCACGAGCATCACGTCGGGCGGCCCCTGCGGCCCCTCCACCAGCTTCACCACCGCGTCCTGCCGCTCCTGCGTGGCGGAGCAGATGGTGTCGAAGGAGCGGAAGTGCGCCGCCAGGTCGTCCGCCCCGAAGCGCCGCGCCATCGACCTCCCCACCTCCGCCGCGATCGCCAGCGAGTCGCCGGAGAGCATCGTCGTCTGGTTGGCCACCCCGATGCGGTCCAGGTGGAGGTCGGGGTCGAAGCCGGCCGACGTCTTCCGCGCGAAGTGCTCCATGAACGCGTCGCGGGTGAGGGCGCCAGGAGCGCGCTCAACGTAGTCCATCACCAGCCGCGCCTCGTCCATGTCGAAGACGATGACGTAGTGCCCGCCAGCGTGCTTGAGCGCCTGGCTGGCGGTGGCGCGCGTCTCCTCGTGGCGGTACTTGCCGTGGATGAGCGAGGTGTAGCCGTCGCGGGCGTACTGCTCCACGCGCTTCCACACGTTCAGCACGCTGCCGCAGGTGGTGTCTACCAGCACGCAGCCGACCGTTTGGAGCCGCCGGAAGTCCTCGGTTGTCGCGCCGAAGGCGGGCAGGATCACCACGTCGTCCGGCGTCAATCCGCCGAAGTCGAACTCGCCGTCCGCGCCGGGGCGCAGGAAGACGATCCCCATGCCGGTGAGGCGCTGGTTGATGTGCGGGTTGTGGATGATCTCGCCGAGGAGGAAGACGCGGCGGTTGGGGAAGTGGAGGCGCGTCTCGTACGCGTAGTCCACGGCCCGGTCGACGCCGTAGCAGAAGCCGAACTCCTCCGCGAGCCGCACCGTCACCTGGAGGTCGCCCTCGCCGAAGCGGTCCTCGTAGCCGCGCGCGCGGATCCGCTCCACCAGCCCGCTGTGGTACTCGGACCGGATGAGCGGCTCGATCTCCTTCTTCCGGCCGAAGCCGCGGCGAAAGTACGTCTGTTCCATCGGTGGGGCGGGTACGGTGTGGGATGCGATGGCTCGTGCGCTCAGTACCCGCGGTGGGCGCTGGAGTGCCGGGGGTGCGTTAGTGCGTTAGTGCGTTAGTGCGGGCGTGCGTCCCCGCCGCTTTGTCATCCTGAGAGAGCCGCCTGCGCCGTACTCCCCGGCGCCCCCGGACTTTCTGCGGCGAACGAAGGATCTAGCCGGCGCCGGGCCGGGAATCGCGTTGCACCACCGGGCCCCTCGGTACGCGCAGTAGATCCTTCGCTACGCGCCATGAGTACGGAGCACGGGGGAGGCCGGAGAAGCGCGTCGCTCAGGATGACAGAAAGACGAGCACGAATCCATACGTGCGCCCCTCCTCCAGGTTGTATTGGGGGGAGGGGCAGCGAGGAACGAGCGGGGAGGGGGCCCGCGATGCCCGCACTCACGCACTCACGCACTCCCCTTCCCACCCCGCACCGCCGCCTGTCGCAACTGCGTTACGGGGAATACTTTTTGCCCCCCGCACGCGCATCTGCACGGGCGACACAGACTCCGGGGGACGGGATGGCAGGGAGGCAGTCGAAGGGGAAGATGCTGGAGGGGGCTCCGCCCAAGCCGCGCGCCACGCGCCGCGCCGCCGACACCGGCAAGGGGAGCGGCACGCGCAACGCCGCCCTCGTCCTGCTGGCCGTCATCACCGTGGGCACGGTGGGAGCGATCGGCGGCTTCGCGTGGGCCATGTGGGGGCGGCTGGACCACGGCCTCCTCGCCCAGCGTGAGGCCGCACGCCACCGGCCGGACTGGGTGCGGCTGGACGAGCTGCCGCGCCACGTTCCCGATGCGTTCACGGCCGTGGTGGATACGGCTTCGTTCCGGCGCGTGCCGCCCGAGGAGCGCGGCCGCAACCCCATGCTCTCGCGCGACCTGGTGCGCCAGGTGCACCGCCTGGCGAAGGGCGGCGTGGGCGGCGACGCGCGCGAGCTGGTGATGTCGCCGCTGCTGGAGAACGCTCTCTCGAAGCGCGGGCTCTTCGAGCTGTACCTCAACCGCATCTCGATGGGGCGCACCGGCGACTGGCCGGTGTACGGCGTCTTCCACGCGTCGCGCGAGTACTTCGGCAAGGACCCGCGCAAGCTGTCGCTGGCGGAGGCGGCCACGCTGGCGGGGATCCTCCTTCCCCCCGCCCTTCCCTCGCCCGAGCAGAGCCCGGGGCCGGTGGGGGCGCGCCGCAACGAGGTGCTGCGGCGCATGCTGGAGGCGGGGCGCATCACCCCCGCCGCGTACCGCCAGGCCGCCCGCGAGCCGCTCGCCTTCCAGCCCGGCGCGGACTACGCCCCCATGGCGCGCCCCGTGGACTGGCAGCGCGAGCCCGAGGTCATCCGCCTGCCCCCGGAGCTGCGGCCGAGTCTGCAGCCGGACTCGGCGCAGGCGCCCGCTCCGGAGTAGCGCGCTCGGGGCGGGAGAGGTGAGCCTCCATCAGGCGCCACTCCCCCCGCTCGCGCACGAAGACGCCGCTCATCCTCAGCAGCACCGGGTCGGTCGCGGCCGAGGTGGAGAGTAGCTGCAGGTGGGTGAAGAACCACCCCATCCCCTGCGACGCGCTCACCCGCAGGTCCGGCGTGCGCACCACGGTGGGCGCCGCGATCGCCAGCTCCGCGACCGCCGCGCGCACCCCCGCGGCGCCGAAGCGCACCATCCCGTCGTTCCCCTCCACCCCCACCACCGCGGCCATGGAATCCGGCGCCAGCGCCTGCACGGCGTCGCCGGTGTCCATCCGCCCCAGCGCCTCGGCGAAGACGCGCACCCGCGAGCGGATCTCGTTCGCGGCCTCCTGGCGGTCGACGACGGCCGGGTCCGGGTGGTTGTAGAACTCGGGCGGGGTGCGCTTCACGTCGCACCCGGCGAGGGCGGCGAGCGCGGCGGCGGCGGCTAGGGACCGGTACACGGTTCTCCGGGTGCACGTTACGAAAGGGCGCGGGGCTGTCCACAAGATGCGGTCACCCCTTTCCCTGTCAAGCCGCGCGCCACCGTGGCTGAAGTGTACCAGCCCCGCAAGTCCTTGACGCCCGGGCGGGGGGACGCCATCGTCCATCCGTTCCCCCTTGAGACCACGCATGTTTTTCGGCAGATGATCTGGTTCGGCAAGCTTTCCAAGATCTTCGAGGCACCGGCCGGCTTCACGCTCGCGCCCGGCGGCGACGATGCCACGCGGATGGAGCAGGCGCTCCGCTGGGTGGCCGCGCGCGCGCCGCAGCTGGAGGGCGCAGCGCTCCTCGACGCCCTGGCCGGCACCGGCTGGGTGGACCGGGCGACCGCCGCGCGCCTACTCCCCGCCTTTCGCGGCTTCGACGCGGACCGGGTGTTCGCCGAGTCGCTCCGCTCCCTCTCGCTGCGCGGCGACACCGCGGCCGACGAGTTCCGCGCGCGCGTGGGCCGCGTGGTGGAGGACCTGACGGGCGACGCGCGGCTGGACGCGCTCGGGCCGGAGCAAGCGATCCGCTTCAGCCACGGGGAGCGCCAGGGTGTGGTGCTCGCCTACCCGCAGGTGTCGTTCACGCTGGGCGGCTCCGCCATGAAGGCCGTCACCGCCGCCATCGAGGAGCTCCCCGACACGCTGGTGATTGTCGCGCGCAACTTCGCCGAGGGGGCGGAGGCGCAGCTGCGCTCGGTGCTGGACCGCAGCGAGCTTCCCGGCACGCTCGTGACGGTGAACCTGCTGCTGGGGATGCGGGCGATCGCTTTGAAGTACCAGCCCTCGCCGGACCGCGTGATCGATCTGCTGGGTGCAGGCGGGGCGCTGAGGTCGCGGGACATCGCGGCGCTGGGGGACCGGTAGGGGCGGGAACGGGGAATGGGGAATGGGAGGTACGGCCTGCCGCGAGAGTTCGTGGCGGGCCTTGGCGCTAGGGCGTGAGCCGCTTCTACCCGGCCGCGTGAAATAAGGGAGCAGAGTCCCAGTCGTGCCAGGAAGCTTGTGCTTACGGTTTCCGGTCATTATATGGTATGGAGGGCTGGGCCACGCGAGCCGAGCAGCCAGTCGCGCCTATACCGCACCTCCTTAGGGTCATTCTTTGTGCAAGCCTTGACGCTTCAAGTTCTACCGCTGACGCTGTTCGTTCTACTGAGTGTTGCGTCGCTTTCGGCACAGGTCGACCCTCCCACCGGCCCGTCCAATACCGCGGGATCGGAGGATCGCTGTACGGTGCGCATCGTCGACGCCGACACTCTCAAAATCGGCGACGATCCGTTTTACGTGGACCCCCTGTTCGCGGAATCTGACTCCGGTGGACGCATTCTTCTCCTGGGCCGGGTCATTCATCGGTACGACCTGAATCCAGCGAGGCCGAGCAAGGTGTCGACTCGCTCGCTCCTTGGCGCGGTTGTGTTACCGAACGGCCGAGCCTCCGTGGTCAACGCTCCCGTGGCAGGCCCACGTTTCGATGGCATTCGCGCCTTGGCTCTTCCGGGCGGCCGGTGGGGCATCGTGTTCGCCCAACTGCGGTCTGCGGTGGACGTGCCGGTCGATACCGCATCGGCGCTGTGGTACGGGGAGTACGACGGTCACCGCTGGAGCGGAGTGGAACGCCTCCCTATGCCTGACCCGGTGATCAACCTCCACATGGCTTCCAATTTAATTCAGTCAGAGGGAGGCTTGACGTGGGTGGTAAAGACGTCCACTCAGCGCCTCAGCATCGCAATCCTGCGACGCACCGCTGGAGGGTGGACATCCGACAGGGTTTACACCCAGGCAACATACATCCAGCCGACCCTTTCACGTGGTGGACGCGTTGACCTTGCCGTGGTCCAGGGGGATACGACTCTCCAGACGGATTGGAACTCGTTGATCCTTCGTGCGGCGCCATCATGGTCCGTCGTACGCGTCCTCCAGGCGGGCGCACAGGAGCCGGTCTACTCGCTCGACCGCCAGCGGATAGATGGGATGGAGATCCTTTCGTGGACGACGCCGCGGAGCCGCGAAGAATGGACCGTGCGGACTCGCATCGGTTTCGCCGACGACGTCCAGGGAACGACGATTACGCTGGACACCTCAGCAATCATCCGGTTCAATCGCCCGGCGCCTTTCATGGTCGACGGCGCGGGCCCGACCTGGATTCTTCCGCACCACCTTCCATCGGGTTCACGTGAATTGGGGTTCATCGCGGTAGACTCAACGGGGAAGCCGCGCACGCTCGGCAGGATCGAGAACCCATTTTTGATCCCCCCGATCGCCGCTCGCGTACCTGGTGGTGTGATCCTCTCAGGGCCGATCGCACCCGGCCGACGATACGTTGCTTCCTTGCTGGTGCGTGTCGCCGCGCGTTGCGAGAACGTGCGGACCCCGGCGCCATAATAGCGCCATCTTTCAATTTATCCGGAGGTGACAATGACGCGAGGATACTGGCTGTGGGTGCCATTGCTCTGCTGGTTCGGTGCGGCGTGCGCCGATCTCACAGGTGCAAGGCCCGGAATTTCTCCTGTTACGGGAAGTAATCGTGCCACGGTGTTTGTGGATGGTGAGGAATATATGTACTTCGCCAGCGAGCAAGAAGCACTGGATTCGCTTCCTTTCCCCACGGTGTACACCACCCGCCCAGAGCTGAACATGAGTGGGAGGAACATCACTGCGAAGGCGTCTATGGACTACTTCGGGAACCGTGGTGCGATCAACAGCACGCTCACTCGTTTTTCCCCTTCGTACCAGCTCGCGCCACACTCGTTGGTGAGAGAAGCCAGTCACGTCATCGACAAGATGCGTTACCTGGAAACAAACACGGTAAACACTGAGGTTCCTACCTCCTGCGGATGGTCAATAACCCTCGACGGCACCTACACTGCAAGGACTATCCTATTTGTCGAGGTTGCTGGCATCACTCAACTTGGCGGTCCGGACATCAAGACTGATGGGCGTAATTTCCAACAGGCCTCTTGCGACCCTTGCGAAGGGCCGGCAACGATGAAGGCGCCCGGAGATGGGCAATCTGTCCCACGGTTCAACTCTCAGACGGACGATAGGCCTGCGTGTGGAGGCGGTGGCGCTTCTGGGGGAGGCGGCACTATGACCTGCGTAGAAGTATTTACCGATCATTACTGGTATTATCCGTCTACTGGACAGGTCGAGTACCGGTTCACTACGGTCGAGCACTACTGCTACAACATGACCTAAGACTAACACCAACCGTCACTCCTACTCGATGTAAGGAGCACATGCGCGCTCATACATTTATCCGCACCGTGATCTTTGGGGTACTCGCGGCAACGTTGATTCCCCGGACCCAAGCCGCCGCACAAGCCAATCCGTTCGTCTCCTCTGGCAACGAGGGTTCCCGCGTACCGATCGTTCTCGTACTGGTGCCCGGGAATGCACCTCCCTCGCTCCTTCGCAGGCCGGGTGGACCAGACGGCAACGTGGTTCTCTTATCCGAGGTGAGTTTGACTCCTCAAGTCGTTTCGGAGGCACTGCTCAGTATCCTGATCGCCGACGCGAGAGATCCCGACGGGGACCAACGATCTGATCGAACGGCGCAACGGATTCGCTTCGGCCAGGGAGTGCGTGTCTACCCCTGGGCGGAGGAGGCGATCGACCGCTTGCGGAAATCCGCGGTCCGGCCGATCCGTGGGGTGGGACGTCGACACACCCTCGAACTTTGGCTGCCTCCCCTGCGTCTGTTTCCCCCAATGCGGAGCAGCGGCGGTATCTGAAAAGGACCCGCCGCGCCCCGTGCAGCATCAGCCGCCCCTACGCGATCCCCCGCCCCACCTCGCGAAGCCCATCAAGGAGGCGGTCCAGGTGCTCGTCGGCGGTGTGGGGGTTGATCAGGGTCACGCGGAGGACGCGGCGGCCGTCGAGGACGGTGGTGGTGATCCATCCGGCGCCGCTCCCGTTGTAGCGGCGCCGGAGCTCGGACTGGAAGTCGTCGCCGCGCTCGGGGAGATGGCGGAAGCAGAGGATGTTGGACTCGGGCGCGTGCTCCGGCTCGAAGTCCGGGGCGGCGGCCAGTTTGGTGTGGAGCGAGTGCGTGGTGCGCACCGTCGTCTCCAGCAGGCCCGCGAAGTGGTTGGCGCCGTAATGCTGGAGGGCGACCCACAGCTTCAGCGCATCGAAGCGGCGCGAGCACTGCAGCGTCATCCGCCCGGCATCCCACGAGCGGTCGTCGCCGGGGCGGGTGTGGAAGAGGTACGGCGCCTTCTGGCGGAACGCGGCGTCCAGATGGCGGCGATCGCGCACCAGCACGGCGCCGATGGACATCGGCATCCACATCATCTTGTGCGGGTCCCACGCGATGGAGTCCGCGCGCTCGATGCCGCGCACCAGGTGCCGCAGCGCGTCCGAGAGCAGGAACGACGCGCCGTGGGCGCCGTCCACGTGCATCCACACGCCCTCGCTCGCGCATACGTCGGCGATCTCGTCCAGCGGGTCGAAGAGGCCCGTGGCGGTGCTGCCGGCGGTGGCGCTCACGGCGAAGGGGATGCGTCCCTCGCGCTTCAGTGTGCGGAGCGCGTCGTGGAGTGCCAAGGGGTCCATCTTCCCGCCGTCGTCCGCGACGGAGACGACGGCCTCGCTCCCCAGCCCCATCAGCCCCGCGGTGCGCTCCACCGAGTAGTGCGAGTGGCCGGATATGAGCAGGACCGCGCGCTCCGCATCGGCGGTGCGCGCGATTCCATCCGTCCAGCTCCCGGGGAAGCGCGCTTCGCGGGCGGCGAGAAGGCCCGTCAGGTTCGCCACGCTCCCGCCCGAGACGAGCGTCCCCTCCGCCGTGGATGGGAAGCCGGCGGCGGACACCAGCCAGCGCACCACCTGCGCCTCCACCAGCGTGCCCGTTGAGGACATCTCCCACACGGCGAGCGACTGGTTGAGGAGCGACGCGAGCGCATCCGCCAGTACCGCGTGCGGGAGCGGCGGCGCCACCTGGTGGCCCATGTACATCGGGTTGGCGAAGTGGATCGCGTCGCCCACCACGTTCTCCCACACGTCGTCCCACACCTCGCCGGCGGGGCGGCCGTCGCGCGGGAGGGGCTCGGCGAAACGGCGCGCCAGATCGCCCGGGGCGTGCGGGGTGGACACGGGGCGCTCGTCTACGGTCGCCAGATAGTCCGCCATCTGGTCGATCAGGCGGTGGCCGTGCTCGCGAAGTGCTTCGGCGGCGGTGAGGGCGCCGCTGTTGGTTTCTGTGTGGATCGACATCGTTTTGGTCGTCGGGTTGTCGGATGCGCAAATCTAATGTTGGTAGCGCTTCCCGGCACTGGCGCGGCGGCGGGCACGGGCGGCCACATGGGGCCGCCCCTACGAGGGATCGGTTGGGTTGGCCGTGGTCGAGGTAGCGTCAAGGGTGGGCAGACACGCAGGTCTGCCCCTACGAGGTTTGGGCGCGTGGGCGGGCTGCGGAGCGGGGCGGGGCACGGGCGTGATGAATCACGCCCCTACGGGACGTCTGCGATGGGGACGGGTCTGTGCGTACCGCCCCTCCCCCGCGGTTTGGGGGAGGGGCCGCGAGGAACGAGGGGG
>DASVVI010000858.1:0-19495 GCA_036386635.1 Longimicrobium sp. | reverse complement strand
GTCCGCCGCCGTCGACCCGGTGCGCCCCAGTATGCCATCCGAGCCGACGCCGGTGTGCCGGTTGCACAGCAGGCGCACGGAGGGCGGGGTGAGGTCGAACGGGAGCGCGTCCAGCTCCAGCGCGATGTAGTCGTTGCCGAGCCCGTGGCCCTTGTAGAACTCCGCCATCTCACTCCTCGTTGGAAGGCTCGTCCTCGCCGCCCTGCGCCGTCCCCAGCGCGTCGATTGCTTCAAAGATCTCCACGATGCGCTCCATGAGCCGCGTGATGACGGCGGACCGGTCCGCCCGCTCGCTGGGGTCCGGCGTCGGGCTCTCCTGCAGGCGGCGGATCACCCGGTTCAGGCGCCCGACCTCCATCAGCAGGGTGTCCATCGCGTAGGCGAAGCGCGGGCCCTCGTCCCTCGCTGGCATGTCCGTTTCTTCGCTCATGCTACCTCCGGCTGGATGATGTGCATTCCCCAACTGCATGGCTCACGCAAAGACGCAAAGACACGAAGAGAACATCGTTGTCTTTCCTTTGCGTCTTTGCGGCTTCGCGTGAGATTGCAGTTTCACAGCCGCGCGAAGTTGCCCAGGATCCGCAGGCCATCCTCCTGGCTCTTTTCGGGATGGAACTGGATGCCCCACACGTTGTCGCGCCGCACGATGGATGCGAATGCGTCATCGTAGGTGCAGCGGCCGAGGACGTGCTCGCCGTCGGCTTCCAGCACGCCGTAGCTGTGGACGTGGTAGAAGTAGCGCGGCTTCGGGCCCGCGACGCCCTCCAGCACCGGGTCGCTCTCCGCAGTGCGCACGAACTCGACCGAGTTCCAGCCGACGTGGGGGAGCGGGAGGTCCGTCCGCAGGCGCTTTACCGTGCCGGGGAGGAGGCCGAGGCCGGGGATGCCGGGCGCTTCCTCGCTGGCGTCGTAGATGAGCTGCATCCCCACGCAGATGCCCAGGAAGGGGCGCTCCGTGCCGATAAACTCGCGCACCGCGTCTCCCAGCCCGCTCTCCTCCAGTCGCGTCATGCACTGCCCGAAGTGCCCCTGGCCCGGAAGGACCAGCCGCTCCCCGTCACGCGCCTCGGCGGGGTCGGACGTCAGCGTGACCTCGGCGCCCTCGTGCTCGAACGCCTTGGCCACGGAGCGCAGGTTTCCCGCCCCGTAGTCCAGCAGGACGATGGACGGCTTCACAGCGCACCCTTCGTCGAGGGCACCTCGCCCGCGCGGCGTGGATCCAGCGCGGTGGCGGCGTCCAGCGCGCGGGCGGCGGCCTTGAACGTCGCCTCCACCACGTGGTGCGCGTTGTCGCCGCGGATGCCGTCCAGGTGCATCGTCAGCCGCGACTCCATGGCGAAGCCGCGCCAGAACTCCGCCGAAAGCGCCGCATCGAAATCACCGATGCGCGGCTGGCCCGCGGGGAGCGGCACGTGGAAGTGCAGAAAGGGGCGGCCGGATACGTCCACCACCGCCCGCACCAGCGCCTGGTCCAGCGGCACGGAGGCATCCGCGTAGCGTACGATGCCCCGCTTGTCGCCCAGCGCATCCAGGAAGGCGCCGCCCAGCGCGATCCCCACGTCCTCCACGGTGTGGTGCGAGTCGATGTGCAGGTCGCCCGTGCACTCCACCTCCAGGTCGAACATCCCGTGGCGGGCCAGCGCGTCCAGCATGTGGTCGAAGAAGCCGACGCCGGTCCTGATGTCGACTTTCCCCGTGCCGTCCAGCTCGACGCGGACGCGGATCTGCGTCTCGCGCGTGCTCCGCTCCCTCGTGCCGACGCGGCTCATCGCGCCTCCTCCATGATCGCGCGGACGGCGCCCAGGAAAGCGTCGTTCTCCTCTGGCGCGCCGACGTTCACGCGCAGGCAATCCTCAAGCATCGGGTACTTGCTCACGTCGCGGATCAGGATGCCGTGCTCGTCCAGCAGGCGCTGAAAGAGCTGCGTGTGGGTGATGCTGGACGACTCCACGCGAAATACCCAGAAGTTCGCCGCGCTCGGGTACACGCGGAGGCCGGGGATCGCGGACATTTCGCGGATCAGCCGGTCGCGCTCCTCGCGCAGCTTCGCCACCCCCGGCTCCAGCAGATGCCGGGCCCGCAGCACCTCCGCCGCGGCGAACTCGGTGAAGAAGTTGACGTTGTACGGCAGCTTGGCCTTGTTCACCTCGGCGGCGAGCGCGGGGTGGGCGAGCATGTAGCCGGCGCGCAGCCCCGCCATCGCCATCGCCTTGCTGAAGGTGCGCAGCACCACGAGGCGCGGATGCGATTCGAGCAGGCAGATGGCGTCCGCGCCGCCGAACTCCACGTACGCCTGGTCCACCAGCACCAGCCCGCTCGCCTCGTCGTGGATGTGCGAGATCTCGTCCAGCGACAGCGCCGCGCCCGTGGGGTTGTTGGGCGTGCACAGGACCACGACCGCCGCCCGGCTCTCCCGCGCGGCGCGGATGATGGCGTCCACGTCGAAGCGCAGATCGGCGCCCATCGGCACCGAGACCACCTCGCCCGCGTTCACCTCGGTCATCAGCCGGTACAGCGTGAACGTCGGCTCGGGGATGACGACGGAGGTCCCCGGCCCCACGACCACGGCGAGCACGGACTGGATCAGCTCGTTCGATCCGTTCGCCACCAGGATCCCCTCCGCCGGCCACCCCGTCGCCTCGCTGACCGCGGCGATGAAGTTGGAGGCGACGAAGGGCGGATAGCGATTCCACGGCCGGTCCGCGAGGAGGGCGGCGATGCGCGCCTTGACCTCGTCGGGAACGTCCCACGGGTTCTCGTTCTGATTGAGCTTGATGCGCGGCTCGTACGGGCGCAGGGTGTAGGCCCCCATCGCGCGGACGGAGGGCTTCACCAGCGCGAGGACGGCTTCGGCGTCCATGTCGGTCAACGCGGTATTCCCCTTCGAAAAACGAGCGGAGGGCGCGGCCCCATTGCCGCGCCCTTCCGGTCCCATCCACGCGAACTTCGAGGACGGGGTCATCGCTCCACGTGGATGATCTGGTCGCGGCGCGTCCCCACGGACACGTAGCGGATCGGCACCTCTGTGAGCTCCTCGATGCGGCGCAGGTACGCCTGCGCGGCCGGCGGAAGGTCGTCCCAGCGGCGCGCGTCGGCGGTGGAGGTCTGCCACCCCTCCAGCGTCTCGTACTCGGGCTGCGCCTCGGCCAGCAGCCCAAGGTCGCCGGGGAAGTCTTCCAGCGACTCCCCGCCCGCCCGGTAGCTCACCGCGATCTTGAGCTCGGGGAGCGTGTCCAGCACGTCCATCTTGGTGACCGCGAGCCCCGTGAGCCCGTTCACGCGCGCCGCGTAGCGCACCACGACCGCGTCGAACCACCCGCATCGCCGCGGCCGCCCCGTCGTCGCGCCGTACTCGCCGCCCAAGTCGCGGATCTGCTCCTGCATCGGCGACGGGAACTCCGTCGGAAGCGGTCCCTCGCCCACGCGGGTCGTGTACGCCTTCACCACCCCGTACACCTCCCCGATCGCCGTCGGCCCCACCCCCACGCCCAGCGCCGCGCCCCCCGCCGTCGTGTTCGACGAGGTCACGTACGGATAGGTGCCGTGGTCCACGTCCAGCAGCGCCCCCTGCGCGCCTTCGAGCAGCACGCGCTCGCCGGCGCGGATTGCGTCATGGATCACGCGTCCCGTATCGACCATGATCGAGAGAAGCCGTTCGCGGATCGACATCACCTCCGCCACCAGCGCGTCCGCATCCACCCGCTCGTCGGTCGCCAGAAGCGACAGCCGCTCGTTGACGCGCACGGCGGCGGCGCGCAGGCGCTCCTCGGCGCGGGCGGCGTCGCGCAGGTCGGCCACGCGAATCCCCTGGCGCGCCACCTTGTCCTCGTACGCCGGCCCGATCCCCCGCCCCGTCGTCCCGATCTTCCCGGCGCCGCGGTGCTGCTCGGCGGCGCGGTCCAGGAGCTTGTGGTACGACAGGAGGAGGTGCGCCCGCCCGCTGACCCCCACGCGCGGCGCGGCGTCGATGCCGCGCGCGGTGAGCTTGTCCAGCTCCTGGAAGAACTGGAAGGGATCGAGCACCACGCCGTTGCCCAGGAGGCAGCGGCGGTTGGGGTGCAGGATGCCGGAGGGGATCTGGTGGAGGATGAACTCCTCGGTCCCCACGTGCACGGTGTGCCCCGCGTTCGCCCCGCCCTGGTAGCGCGCGACGACGTCCACCTCCTCCGCGAGGACGTCAACGATCTTCCCCTTCCCCTCATCTCCCCACTGGGAGCCGACGATCACCACACACCCGTTCTTGCCAGTCATCTCGGACGCTGTACCAGAGGAATCCGGCCGCATTGCGCACAAAAGCGCGGCCCGCCGCAAAGGTGGGACCGCGCTCGACGTATCCTGTGGCGAATGTAGGGCGGGGGCGAGGGTGGTGTCAACGGGCCCTCACCCCCAGCGTCGCTCCGCGACGCATCCCCCTCCCCCGAAACTGCCCGGGGGAGGGGGATGGGGTCAGCGCGGGGCGTGGAGTGCCTCGCGGATTCGCTTCAGGGTGGCTTCCATCTGGCTGTGGACCTCGGCGTTCGTGACGCGGAGCACCCGGATGCCGGATGCGGCGAGGAATGCGTCGCGTGCCGCATCCTGCTCGCGCTGCTCCTGGTGGATCGGTCCGTCCACCTCCACCGCCAGCCGCTTCTCCGGGCAGTAGAAGTCCAGGATGAACTGCCCGATGGGGTGCTGCCTGCGAAACTTGTGAAGCCGCTTCCATCCGCGGAGATACTGCCAGAGCTCCGCCTCGTCCTCCGTCGGATTTTTCCTCATCTCCTTGGCCAACACCTGCAACTCACGCGACGCCCCTCGAACTCTCTTCCGCTCCACGCTGCCCTCCAGGGTTTGGATGCTCCATTCCCCCTCCCCCAGGCAGTTTTGGGGGAGGGGGATGCGTCGCGGAGCGACGCTGGGGGTGAGGGCCCCGCCTCTAAATACCCCGGATCACCCCCAGCTCCCCCAGCGCATCCCCCACCGTATGCACCGACCCCGTCACCAGCACCGTCCCGTACGGCGCCATCGTCGTCACGCGCTGCAGCGCGGCCGAGAAGTCCGGGATCACCCGCACCGCCACCCCCGCGGGCACCTCGAGCGACGCCGCCACCGCCTCCGGATCCCAGCGCCGGGAGGCGGGGGCGGTGGGGGCGACGGTGAGGACGACGGCGTCCACGCGCGCCACCAGGGGCGGGAGCATGGCGCGCCAGTCCTTGTCCGAGAGGATGGCGGCGAGGAGGACGCGCGGCCGCGGGAGATCCAGCGCGTCGAGCGTGGCGGCCAGCGACTCGACGCCGGCGGGGTTGTGCGCCACGTCGAACACCCAGGTGAGCCCGTTCCTCACCTCCACCTGCATCCGCCCGGGCCAGCGCACCCCCGCCAGCCCCGCCTCCACCGCGTCCCACCCCGGCCGGAGGTCGTCGGGGAGGATGCCGAGCAGCTCGGCGGCGACGGCGGCGTTGCGGGCCTGGTGCGCGCCGATCAGCGGCGTGCGCACCTCGCGCTCGCCCCAGCGCGCGGAGGCGAGGCGGAAGCGGGTGCCCTCCAGCGACAGGCGCACGTCGTCCACGCGCGCGATGTCGTCGAGCGCGAGAAAGGGGGCGCCGACCTCCTCCGCGCGGCGGCGCAGGACGCTCAGAGGTAGCGGCTCCGACTCGCCGGCGATGGCGGGGATGCCGGGCTTGAAGATCCCCGCCTTCTCCCACGCGATCTCGCCGGGGGTGTTGCCCAGGTACTCCGTGTGGTCGATGCCGACGTTGGTTACGGCGGTCGCGACGGGGGTCAGGACGTTGGTGGAGTCGAGCCGCCCGCCCAGCCCCACCTCCACGACGGCCGCATCCACGCCCGCCTCGGCGAAGCAGAGGAAGGCGATGGCGGTGGTGGCCTCGAAGAAGGTGGCGCCCGACTCCTCGATGGCCGGACGCAGGCGCGCCTCGCACGCCAGCAGGAGGTCGCGCTCCACCGGCGCGCCGCCGATGCGGATGCGCTCCGCGAAGGAGACCAGGTGCGGCGAGGTGTAGAGGCCCACGGTGCGGCGGGGGTCGGAGGCGCGCAGGGCAGCATCGCACAGGGCGCTGACGGAGCCTTTGCCGTTGGTGCCGCCGACGTGGAGTGAACGGAAACGCCGGTGTGGATCACCCACACCGGCGAGGAGCGCCTCCGTCCGTTCCAGGCCCCAGCGGATGCCGCCCGTGGGCCGGGCGAAGAGCCAGGCCCCGGGTTCGTCCGCGCGCGTCACGGGGCGTCGGGAGCCATGTTCAGCGCGAAGTCCTCCGGCGCGGGAAGCGCCATCATGTGCCGCAGCAGGCGCGACACCTCGCGCTTCATGCTCCGCCGGTCCACGATGCGGTCCAGCATCCCGTGCTCCAGCAGGAACTCGGCGCGCTGGAAGCCCTCGGGCAGCTCCTGCTTGATCGTCTGCTCGATCACGCGCGGCCCCGCGAAGCCGATCAGCGTCCCCGGCTCGGCCAGGTTGGCGTCGCCGAGCATGGCGTACGACGCCGTGACGCCGCCCGTCGTGGGGTCGGTGAGGATGGAGATGTAGGGGAGCCCCGCCTCGTCCATCTGCGCGAGGACGGCGGAGGTCTTCGCCATCTGCATCAGCGAAAAGATCCCCTCCATCATCCGCGCCCCGCCGGACGCGGAGACGATGATCAGCGGCTGCTGCTTCTCGAGCGCGCGCAGCCCGGCGCGCGCCAACTTCTCCCCCACCACCGAGCCCATCGACCCGCCGATGAAGGCGAAGTCCATCACGCCGATGGACACGGGGATCTCGTCCAGCTTCCCCTCGCCGGTGATGACGGCCTCGCCGTGGACGCTCTTGCGCTCGGCGGCGGCCAGGCGGTCCTTGTACGCCTTGAGGTCCACGAACTTGAGCGGGTCGGCCGAGCGCAGGTCGCGGTCGCGCTCGCGGAACGTCCCCTCGTCCACCAGGAGCGCCACGTAGCCGTTGGCCGGCAGCCGCATGTGGTGGGCGCAGGTGGGGCAGACGTTCCAGTTCTCCTTGAGCTTCTCGCGGTACAGGATGTCGCCGCACGCGGGGCACTTCTCCCACACGTCGCCGGGAAGGTCGCGCCGGTCGGCCGCCTGCAGGCGCGTCTTGGGTTTGCGGAACCAGGCCATGGGATTCGGAGCAGGATCTAGGATTGTGCGGGGAAAGTGCGTGAGTGCGTCAGTGCGTAAGTGCGCTGAATCCAACGCACTCACGCACTAACGCACTAACGCACTCCCTCGAAGAACTCCGGGACGCACTTCGGCGCCCGCCCTACCTCGCCGTCTCCGCGGCTATTCGCTGCACCACCGCCATCGCGGTGATGTTCAGCAGCAGGAACGAGCCGCCGTACGAGATGAAGGGGAGCGGGATGCCGGTGATGGGCATGATCCCCACCGTCATCCCCACGTTCACCAGCACGTGCGCGAACCAGCTCCCCAGCAGCCCGATGGGCACCAGCGACGCGAACGGGTCACGCGAGCGCTCGGCGATGTGGATCAGCCGCCAGAAGACCAGGCCAAAGGTCACCAGCACCGCCATCACCCCGATGAACCCCGTCTCCTCGCCCACCACGGCGAAGATGAAGTCGGTGTGCTGCTCGGGAAGGAAGGCCAGGCGCTTCTGCGAGCCGTCCAGGAACCCCTTCCCCCACAACCCCCCGCTCCCGATGGCCACCCGCGACTGGATGAGGTTGTACCCCGCTCCGCGCGCGTCGATCATCGGGTCCAGGAACACCAGCAGGCGGTTCTTCTGGTAGGGCTTCAGCGTGTTCCACAGCGGCAGCGCCACGCCGCCCGCCACGGCGTTGGCCATCCAGATGGAGGCCTTCTCCGCCAGGAAGGCGTCGCGGTACAGCAGCAGTACCAGCAGCACCACGATGTACACGCCCCACACGATCGGGTTGATCGAGATGAAGAGCGAGAGCGCCGGGCTCACCAGGAAGAAGATGGTCATCAGCGGCGTCCCGGCCCAGAACAGGCACCACACCAGGATCGAGCCGAACACCATCGCCGAGCCCAGGTCGGGCTGCGCCAGCACCAGCACCATGGGCACCATCACCACCACAATCGGCTTCCACAGCGCCCACAGCGTGCGTGGGGGCTCCCGCCACTCGCCCAGCACCCGTGCCAGCATCATGGCCGTGGCCAGCTTCGCGAGCTCCGCGGGCTGCAGGCGCAGAGGCCCGATCACGATCCAGCTCTTGATGCCGCCCGTCGTCTCGCCGCCGGAGCCGATGACGGGCACCAGGAGGAGGAGGACCAGGGCGAGGGCATAGGCCGGCTGCGCCGCCCACTCCAGCCACCCCACGGGCACGCGCAGGATCAGCGGCACCAGCACCAGCGACAGGCAGAACCAGATGATCTGGGCGCGCCACGCCCCCTGGGCGCGGGTGTACCCCACGTCCACCACGCCGGCGCTGAACACCATGGCGATCCCAAAGACCGCCAGCGCCACCACCAGCGCGAACAGGATGGGGTCCCCCAGCCGTAGCGCCCTGTACCTTCTCATAGACGGACCCCTACACCAGCGCGCGGTACACGGTTACGGCCGCCAGCCCCGCCGCCGCGGCGTACAGCGCCGCCAGCGGGGAGAGGGTGAACAGCACGGACGCGGGCCCCGCCAGGGACCGCGAAGAGAGCACTCCCCAAAGGAAGAGGTCGAACAGGTACTTGCCCAGCCCCAGAAAGGCCAGCAGGAGCACCGGCGAGTCGCCGGCCAGCACCTCGCGCGAGCGGGAGGCCAGGTAGCCCAGCACCGCCAGCACCAGCGCGCTGGCCCCCATGGTGAAGGGGTTCACCGCGCCGTCCAGCACGCCGAAGAGCACCCCCAGCCCCGCGGCGGAGCCGGCGCGCATGCGGCGCGCGGCCAGCAGCAGCGCCACCGTCAGCAGGTCGGGGACGTAGAACCCCAGCCCGAGCCCCACCTTGAGCACGAAGTGGAGGATCACCAGCCCCGCGATCAGTCCCACGAACTGCCACCGCGTTCCTTCCGTCATCGATAGTCCGCCGCTCGGTCAGGGGTTGGTCGGCGCCGGAAGCCCCGGCGGCACCCGGGGCGCGTTCGGGTCCACCACGCGCCCGGGAAGCTCCGGAGTCGGGTCCACGATCGCCGGGCGCTGCTGGGGCCGGGGGCGCGGCGCCGCGGCACGGGGCCGCGGGCGCGTGGGAGCCGTGGGCGTCGCCGCGTCGGGCGAGACCGCCGGGCCCGTGGCGCGCGCGGAGTCGCGCTCGGCCGCGCTCAGCGTGACCCCCCACGCCGCCGCCAGGTCCTGGTCGGTCAGCGCCTTCGTGGGGGCGCCCAGGATCAGCACGTGCGACATCTGCGCGGGGCTCACCAGGGGGCGGATGTAGTACACCCGCTGCCAGCCGCCCTCCGCGCGCCCCGCGCCCGCCACGCGGCCCACGGGAATGCCGCGCGGGTAGAGCCCGCCGTCGCCCGAAGTCACGATCAGCGACCCGTTGGGCGGCTGCGTGTGGAACGCCACCGGCGTCAGCGCCAGCATCCGCTCGCCGCGGGGGCCGTTGGTGGGCTTCGCGATCCCGTACGTCTCGCCGTCCTGCGTCATCACGCTCAGCCCGAACTCGGGGTGCGTCCAATCGATCCCCACCGCCGAGCGGTCGCCCAGCCGCCACACGCTCCCCACCAGCCCCTCGGCGGTCACGATGGCCGCGGCGGTGCCGACCCCCTCGCGCCGTCCGGCGGAGAGCTGCAGCGTGCCGGTGGCGCCCACCCCGCGCCCGCGCGAAGCCTCGGCGGCGACGAAGGAGTAGCCCAGCCGCTCGCGGAAGCCCATCAGCGCCCGCAGCTCGCGGTTCTCCTGCGCCAGGTTGGCCTGCCCCACCAGGAACGCGGCCAGCGAGTCGCGCTCGGCGCGCAGCTCGCCCGCGTCGCCGAAGCGTCCGGCCCGGTCCGCCGCGCCGCCCTGCATGGCGATCACGGGAAACAGGACCGTGTTGCGCACCCCCGTCGCCAGGCCGGTGCGGTACGTGTCCGGCAGGTTGAACAGGAGGAGCGCCAGCGCGGTGAACCCGGCGGCGATCCCCAGGTCCCGCTTGCGCCCGCGCTCGCCCGCGCCTTTGAGGTAGGGCCGAAAGGTGCTCACGTCGTCAACACTCCTCTGTACTTCTGCACGTCGTCCAGAATGCGCCCGGCGCCGCGCACCACGCAGGTGAGCGGCTCCTCGTCCACGTGGATCGGCAGGTTGGTCTCGCGGGCGATGAGCACGTCCAGCCCGCGGATCAGCGCGCCGCCGCCGGTCATCACGATGCCGCGGTCCACGATGTCGCTCGCCAGCTCCGGCGGAGTGATCTCCAGCGCGCGGCGCACGGCTTCCACGATGGCCTGGATCGGCTCCTGGATGCACTCGCGGATCTCCTGCGAGTGCACGCGCACCGTCTTCGGGATGCCGGAGACGAGGTCGCGCCCCTTGACGTCCATCTCCCGCTCTTCGCCGGTGCTGAACGCGCTGCCGATCTGGATCTTGACCGCCTCGGCCGTGGCCTCGCCGATCATCAGGTTGTAGTTCTTGCGCAGAAAGGTGACGATGGCGTTGTCGATCTCGTCGCCGCCCACGCGGATGGAGGTGTCGCACACGATCCCGCTCAGCGCGATCACGGCGATCTCCGTCGTACCGCCGCCGATATCGATCACCATGTTCCCCGTGGGCGTCTCCACGGGAAGCCCCACGCCGATGGCGGCGGCCATGGGCTCGGCCACCATGTACACTTCCTTGGCCCCGGCCGCGTGCGCGCTGGACCGCACGGCGCGCCGCTCCAGCTCCGTGATCCCCGACGGCACCCCAACCACCATGGTGGGCTTCAGCTTGAGGAAGCGCTTGGAGGTGACCGTCGTGAGGAAGTAGCGGAGCATGATCTCCGTCACGTCCACGTCGGCGATCACGCCGTCCTTGAGGGGACGCACGGCGGTCACGCCGTCCGGGGTGCGCCCCAGCATGCGCTTCGCCTCAAGCCCGATCCCCTTGATCTTGTTGGTGGCCTTTTCGATGGCCACCACCGAGGGCTCGTTGAGGACGATCCCCTCGCCCTTCACGTACACCAGCGTATTGGCGGTCCCCAGGTCGACGGCGATGTCGTTGACCGGGATGAAGTTTCCTTTTCTGAGCCAGCTGAAGGCCATTGCTTCCCGAGGCTGTGCTCCCGGCGCGGCTCGCGCGCGGCGGGACGGACTGGGCAGGCGTAGCACCCTGTGAGCGGGTGGGCTAGGTGAACCCGAAGCTATGCCCCCACTTGACCGCACGCAACCCGGCGGAATCCAGGGCTCGCGCGGCGCGGGCGCTCAGATGCACGGGGCATGCCGGGGGGGAGCGGTGGGGAATGGGGAATGGGGAATGGACACAACCGTAGGGGCGCGATTCATCGCGCCCGTGCCCGCCCCCTCCCCACCGCCCGCCCCGCACACCGAACCCGTAGGGGCAGACCTGCGTGTCTGCCCTCCCCCGCCCCCACCCGCACCCCTGCCTCCCGGCACCAATGCCTGGTAGGGGCCGCCCCACGTGGCTGCCCGTGCCCTCCCCGCCCCCGATGCTCGCCTTCCTGTCGAAAACTTTCCCGGCACCGGCCCGTGCTCCAGCTGCAGCCTCCGCTTGACCGATGCCTTCCCCGCCCCATCACCCGCCCGTCGATCCGAACCCACCGGTACCGCGATCGGTTGCGCTCAACTCCGCCGTCTCCTCCACCGTCGGCGTCTCAAACCGCGCGAACACCAGCTGCGCGATCCGCATCCCGCGCGGAATCGGCACCGGCTCCGAACCGGCGTTCCACACGATCACGCGCAGCTCGCCGCGGTAATCCGGATCGATGGTGGCGGGCGTGTTCGGCAGGGTAATCCCATGCCGAAGCGCCAGCCCGGAGCGCGGCCGCACCTGGCACTCGACATCGGGCGGCAACTCGATCTCCAGCCCCGTTGCCACCAGCCTTCGCTCCCCCGCCGCCAGCACGAAATCGGGCTCCGCCGACGCCACATCGTACCCCGCCGCCCCCTGCGTCTGCCGCGCGGGAAGCGGAAGATCAGGATTGGACGGAAGCCTCCGAAAACGCACGATCATGATCGCCTATTCCATGAGAATCGGACCGTCCCGAAACCGCTCAGCGCCTCCGCGTCTCCGCGTGAGCCCAAAGCGATGCCGGACGACACACAAAGGCCCGCACCCCTGGCATGGAGTGCGGGCCTGCGTGCATCCGCCGGCGAGCGTTACGCCAGCACGCTGTCCAGCGCCACCAGCGGCAACCCGAACGCCTCGGCGACGCCCGGATACACCACCTGCCCGCCGACCACGTTCAGCCCCAGCGCGAGCGCGCGGTCCTGCCGGCACGCCTCCTCCCACCCGAGGCGCGCCAGCCGCGCCGCGTACGGGAACGTCGCGTTGGTCAGCGCCAGCGTGGAAGTGCGCGGCACCCCACCCGGCATGTTGGCGACACCGTAGTGGATCACGCCCTCGATCTCGTAGATGGGGTTCTCGTGCGTCGTGGGGCGGATCGTCTCCACGCACCCGCCCTGGTCCACGGCCACGTCCACGATCACGGAGCCCTTCTTCATCCGCTTCAGGTCCTCGCGAAGCACCAGCTTGGGAGCCTTGGCGCCCGGCACCAGGACCGCGCCCACCAGCAGGTCGGCCGTCTCCAGCCGCTCCAGGATGTTGTGGC
This sequence comes from Longimicrobium sp., assembly GCA_036386635.1. Lineage (GTDB taxonomy): Bacteria > Gemmatimonadota > Gemmatimonadetes > Longimicrobiales > Longimicrobiaceae > Longimicrobium. The sequence goes on along the minus strand of DASVVI010000858.1, from coordinate 6,865 downwards.
GATTGGAGTAGATCATCTCCACATTCGCCGGCATCACGTCCGACAGGTAGCGCAGGCGGTCCAGCGACAGGTCCAGAATGGTGACGCGTGCGCCGAAGCCGGCCGCCATCTTGGCCGCGTTGATCCCCACCACGCCGCCGCCGATGATCACCACGTTGGCCGGCGCCACGCCCGGCACACCGCCCAGCAGCATCCCGCGGCCGCCGTAGTACTTCTCCAGGTACTTGGCGCCCGCCTGGATCGCCATGCGGCCGGCGACCTCGCTCATGGGGGTGAGCAGCGGGAGCTCGCCGTTGGGGAGCTGCACCGTCTCGTACGCCACGGCCACCGCGTTGGAAGCGATGAGGGCGCGGGTGAGCGCCTCGTCGGCCGCGAAGTGGAAGTAGGTGAAGAGGAGCTGGTTGGGGCGGATGCGCGGGTACTCCACCGCGATCGGCTCCTTGACCTTCATGATCATCTCGGCGCGGGCCCACACCTCTTCCACGTCGTGGACGGTGGCGCCGGCCGCCTCGTACTGGGCGTCGGAGAAACCGCTCCCCAGCCCGCCGCCGCGCTCCACCATCACGCGATGGCCGGCCTGCACGAGCGCCTCGGCCCCGGCGGGGACGAGGGCGATGCGGTTCTCGTTGGTCTTGATCTCTTTCGGAACCCCGATCAGCATGAGCGGTCTTCGCCTGATGGGAGGTGTATCGCAAGCGCCCGCGACAGCCGCGGGGCGGGCGGGCGCACAATATGGCACGCCCGCATCCGTTTGGCGAGCCTCGCCGCCCCTCAGCCAGAAACGTACCCCGAAACAACCAGTCTCACGCGGAGACGCGGAGACGCAGAGAGAACAACAGAAAAAAGCTCACACAGAGGGCACAGAAGGAACTGCAAGCCACAGAGAACTCCCTTTTGCTTTTCTCTCTGTGGCTCTGTGTCTCTGTGTGAGCCATGCAGTTGCAGTTCTCCCCGCGTCTCCGCGTGAGGCCGCAGTTACGATCTAGATGAATGGAAAGCGCCCGGACACCGCGAACGGTGCCCGGGCGCTCTCACGAGATCGACAGCGCGGCTCAGGCCGGCTGCGACTCGCCCTTCTGGGCCAGCTCGGCCAGCGCGGCCTTGCGCGACAGGCGCAGGCGGCCCTTCTCGTCGATCGAGAGGAGCTTCACCTGCACGGCGTCGCCCTTCTTGAGCGCGTCCTCCGTCTTGTCCAGGCGCCCGTCCTGGATCTCGGAGATGTGGAGCAGCCCCTCCGTACCCGGAAGGATCTCCACGAACGCCCCGAAGGCCGTGGTGTTCTTGACCACGCCGTCGTAGATGCGGCCCACCTCGGCCTCCTCGGTCATCCCGGCGATCATCCGGCGCGCCATCTCGCCGGCCTCGCGCCCGACCGCGGCGATCGTCACCGTGCCGTCGTCGTCGATGTTGATCGACGCGCCGGTCGACTCCTGGATCGCGCGGATCGTCTTCCCCTTGGGCCCGATGATCTCGCCGATCTTGGCCACGGGGACCTTGATGGTGATGATCCGCGGCGCGTACGGCGACATCTCCGGGCGCGGCGCGGCGAGCGCCTTGTCCATCTCGTCCAGGATGTGCATCCGCCCCGTGTACGCCTTGCGCAGCGCCTCGCGCAGCAGGTCGGTGGAGAGGCCCTCCTCCAGCTTGATGTCCATCTGGATGGAGGTGACGCCCTCGCGCGTGCCGGCGACCTTGAAGTCCATGTCGCCCAGCGCGTCCTCGGAGCCCAGGATGTCGGTCAGGATGGCGACGCGGTCGCCCTCCTTGATCAGCCCCATCGCCACGCCCGCCACCGACGCGCGCATCGGCACGCCGGCATCCATCAGCGCCAGCGACCCCGAGCACACCGACGCCATCGACGACGACCCGTTGCTCTCCAGGATGTCGCTCACGATGCGGATGGTGTACGGAAACTCCTCGTACGCCGGCAGCAGCGGCTCAAGCGCGCGCTCCGCCAGGTGCCCGTGCCCGATCTCGCGGCGGCTCGTGCCGCGCATGGGGCGCACCTCGCCGGTGGAGTACGGCGGGAAATTGTAGTGCAGCATGAACGACTTCTTCTGCTGCGTGGGGAAGTCGATGGTGTCGTACGCCTGCTCGTCGTCCTGCGTGCCGAGCGTGGCGGTGCCCAGCGACTGCGTCTGGCCGCGGGTGAAGAGCGCCGAGCCGTGCGCGCGCGGCAGGACGCCGGTCTCCACCGTGATGGGACGCACCTGGTCCGTGCTGCGCCCGTCGGAGCGCACGCCCTCGGCCAGGATCATCTCGCGCATGGTGCTCTTCTCGAGGTCCTTGAACACCGAGCCAATGTCCTTCTCGCCTTCCGGGAACTCCTCGGCCAGCGCGGCCAGCGTCTCGCTGCGGGCGGTGCTCAGCGCCTCGGCGCGGCCGTGCTTGTCCGCGATGCGCAGCGCCTGCGACACCCGGTCCGCCGCCAGCGACTCCACGCGGGCGCGGATCTCGGCCGCGGGGGCCTTGGGGGTCCACGACATCGTCGCCGGCTTGTCGATCATCGCCACCACCTCGCGCTGGATCGCGATCAGCTCGCGGATCCCGGCGTGCGCCGCCACCAGCGCGTCGGCGATCTCGTCCTCGCTCACCTCGTTGGCGCCGCCCTCCACCATGGTGATGGCGGACTCAGTGCCGGCCACGATCACGTCCAGCGTGCTGTAGCCGAGCTGCTCAAAGGTCGGGTTCAGCACCCAGTGCCCCTGGATGCGCCCGATGCGCACCGCCGCCACCGGCTCCGCGAACGGAATGCGGGAAAGGGCCAGCGCCATCGACGCGCCCGTCACCGCCAGCACGTCGGCGTCGTTCTGCTGGTCCGCCGAGACCACCGTCACGAAGATCTGCACCTCGTTCGCGAACCCTTCCGGAAAGAGGGGACGCAGCGGCCGGTCGGTCAGACGGGCGGCCAGGATCTCCTTGTCCGAAGGGCGCCCCTCGCGCTTGATGAACCCGCCGGGGAACTTCCCCGCGGCGTAGGTGCGCTCGCGGTACTCCACGGTGAGGGGGAAGAACGGGAGGTGGGTGGGGTTGTCCTGCGCCGTCGCCGCGCACAGCACCATCGTCTCGCCGAACTGCAGGGTGCACGAGCCATCGGCCTGTCGGGCCATGCGGCCCGTCTCGATGATCAGCGGGCGCCCCGCGAACTGCCTTTCCAGCTTTGCCATTTTCTGTTTTCCGTTCTGCAGGATTGCCGGGGGAGGCCGCGAGCGGCACCGTGCTCCCCCGTGCACACGGCCCGCGTATCGCCTTGTTTTTCCGCTTCTTTCGCTATCCACGCGACAAGGCCGCACGGGGGCTTCCCCATGCGGCCTTCTCGTCGTTGCACGCGTGCTTCGTACACCCTCCGCGGACGGCCGGGCACGGCACGCCGAAGCGCGCCGCCGCCATCCCGCGAAGCTGCCGCCGGCCGACCAATCTCAGTGGCGCAGCCCGAGGTCCGCGATCAGCGCGCGGTACCCTTCCAGGTCGTTGCGCTTGAGGTAGTCCAGCAGGCTGCGGCGCTGGCCTACCATCTTGAGGAGGCCGCGGCGGCTGTGGTGGTCCTTCTTGTGCTCGCGGAAGTGACCGGTCAGGTGGTTGATGCGCGCCGTAAGCAGCGCGACCTGCACCTTGGTGGAGCCACGGTCGTTCTCGTGGAGCTGGTACTTCTTGATGATGTCTTCGCGCTCGAGCGTCTCGGCCACGATCGGAACCTCCAGAGGAGTCAAAACTGATCAGGAAGTAGCCGACCCTTCGATGCTTCTTGTTCGGAAACGTCGCTGGATCAACTTGCAAGCCGTGGAAGCTAACAGCGTGCGGGCTTTTTAACAACCGCCAGCCTACGCACGCCACCACGCTGCGGCTACGCGGCGTTCCCGCTCTCTACAGTGGGCGTCGCATGCTTTTTCGCGAGCCATCCTCGAGCCATCCCGATGTAGTCTTCGATCTGGACGAGATCGGACGCCTCGGCATCCGGATCCGCCCGTGCGGCTTCCAGCTGCTGGATCCACTCCCGAATCTTCGCGGGAGTGGAAAAAGGAGCAACCGGAACGTCGATGATCATCAATGGTCAGATCTCCTCGTAGGCGAAGCGGAAATGCGCCGACATCTTTCGAACTACGTTGTGCGTCAGGGCTGCCCAAGCCTCCTCATCGGTAAGCATCCGGGCTTGAGCCACGCGCTCAAATTTTTCGGCCACTGCCTGCACCGCTTGGCGATACCGGACACGTATCTCAGCCTCTGCCATGTCATTCTCCGTGTAATCGAATCGCCGCGCACTCTTCCCCGCTACCATCCGGAATGCCCGCTCCGGGCCGTAGACGTGCACCTCGCGTGCCCCGTGGCGTAGCAGAATCAGGATGTCTGCTTCGGAGAATGACTCGTTCCGTGGATGATTATGCACGAACACGTTACCCCGCAGTAACCCTGCCTTGCCGAATGGAACTGTGACAGTGTAGGGCGAGTCGGGCCGGCTCGCCGCATAAAAGAGGGCCTCGTTGCGTGGGCTGTAGATCACCCCGTGCTCAACGGGCTCGTGGCGGATGAGCTCTCCCGCGCCTTCCACCGAGACGCCCTGGAAGTCATCCAGACTGAACTTTCGGGTTCCGATCCGAACCTCCGTGCGCCGCCTTCGTGCCTGGCATGGAGGATCTCACCGCCGCCTCCGATCGGCTCAAGGATGAGGAGGGCGGCGCGGGCAGTCAACCGTTAAGGCCCTTTAGGAGCGAACACGGTCAGGCGGTGAAATCAGGTGTTCGACAGGTGTCCCGAAGGTGCGGGTCCGGCGCTTGGTACGAGAGCGGAGGTGCGTCCGCGACTTGCGGACGATGCAAGCTCTCGCGTCTGCAGTCAAGCGTTACGGGACCTGAAGTGCGAACACCGCCACGTGTGGCATCGCTCGTCCGGCGCGTGTCGTGGAACGGGCGGCCCACAGGGGCTTACGTGGAGCCCGGGACCTGGCTCCCCGCGCTGCTCACCTAGCCGTACACGTGTCCACTCTCTGCTGCCGGGCCCTGTGCACTGCGCGGCGCGTTGGTCTGCTACGCGGCGTTACCGTTCTCTGACGCCTGGATTACGTGCGGATGTTCGAGCCACTCGCGAGCCATCGTTATATACCGCTGTATCTGCCTCAGTCGGAAGGCTCGGCATCCGGATCCTCGCGCATCGACTCGAGTTCCTCAATCCATACGCGGATCCTCTCGGGCGGTGCGTAGGGGGCCACCGGTAGTTCGATGATCATCATGGCTCAGACCTCATGATAGGTAAAGCGGAAACGAACCGACATTCGCCGCGCGACGCTATGCGTCTGCGCGATCCACGCTTCCGTATGATCAAGCGTGCCCGCCCGCACGATTTGCGTAAACCGCGTGCCGGCATCGCTCATTGCTTTCCAATATGCGGCATGGAGCTCTGCCGGTCCGGCGTCATCCTCAGCATACCCGAACCGGCGCATGTTTGCCAGTGCGACCATTCGGAAGGCCCGCTCTGGACGGGCGACCCGGAGGGGACTACGTGAAGCCGAGGATCTCGCGGCCGCGCTGCTCGTCGGCGTGCATGGCCTGGATGAGGGCGTCGGCGGAGGTGAAGGGGAGGATGTCGCGGATGCGCTCGACGAACTCCACGCGCACACGGTCGCCGTAGATGTCGCCGCTCCAGTCCATGAGCCAGAGCTCGACGCTGGGGGCAAAGCCGGCAAAGGTGGGGCGCGGGCCCAGGTGCAGGAGCCCCGGCAGCCGCTCGCCGCGCACCCAGCCGTGGACGGCGTAGATCCCCTCGCGCGGAAGCATCTTCTCCGGATCGCCGACCTGGATGTTGGCAGTCGGGTAACCCAGTTCCCTCCCCTTCCGCTCTCCGCGCACCACGACGCCGTCGACGGTGTAGGAGCGGCCCAGGAGCCGGTTGGCCGCGCCGACATCGCCGTCGCCCAGGAGGCGGCGGATGCGGGAGGAGGAGATCGGCTCGCCGTCCACTTCGACGGCTTCGACGACGTCGACGTCGAAGCCCATCTCCTGGCCGATCTGACGCAGGGTGGCGACGCTCCCCTCGCGGTCGCGGCCGAAGCCGTGGTCGTAGCCGATCACTAGCTCGCGCATCCCCACGCGCCGCACGAGGATCTCCTCGACGAAGCGGCGCGCGGAATAGCGCTGGAGGGTGCGGGTGAAGGGTACGAAAACGACGTACTCCAGCCCGCTCTGCGCCAGGATGTCGCGCTTCTCCGTGACCGTGGTGAGCAGCGGGGGCGCGTGCTCCGGTCGGACGATGCGCAGCGGGTGCGGATGAAAGGTCACCAGGATGCTGCGCCCGCCCACCCGCGCGGCGCGGCGCCCGATCTCTTCAAGCACCTCGCGGTGGCCGCGATGCACGCCGTCGAAGGTGCCCACGGTCACCACGGCCGGACGCCCGTCGCGGGGCAGCGCGGGCGGGAGCGCCGGGTCGATCGCGAACTCGCGCGGCTCGTCGCGGGGCGTGGGCGTCACCCTGCCACCTCCGCGGGGAAGACCTTGCGCGGCCTGATGGCGTCTCCGGCGCGCTCGCCGATGGCCAGGAGGCGGCCGTCCGCGCCAGCGAGGGCGAGCGGCACTCCCTGCGGCGCATCGGCGGGGGCGGGGATGACGCGTCCGAAGGAGAGCGCCGCTTCCCCCGCCGCATCCACCGGGACGCGCGCGAGGTCGGCGAGGGCGTCCAGAGGGGTGAGCATGGCGGCGCGGACGCGATCCTCATCCGCCAGCGCATCCAGCGGGACGGCACGCTCGACGGAGTGCGCGCCCACGCGGGTGCGGCGGAGGGCACGCAGGTGCGCACCCGCCCCCAGCGCCTCGCCTACGTCGCGGGCGATGGCGCGGATGTAGGTGCCGCTCCCGCACACCACCTCGAAGTCCACGTC
>DASVVI010000857.1:0-1736 GCA_036386635.1 Longimicrobium sp. | reverse complement strand
TCCACTGGGTAGATTTGGATGTGGATCTGAGTGTCGCGGGGCTGGTGTCGGGGGTGTTCGGCGGGCGGGCATGGATGCGGGAACTGGCGCGCGACACGGGGCGACAGGGCGGGCGCGCCAGCGGTGGCGCGAAGGCCGCGGCCGCGAGGGAGAACGGAAAAAAGGGCGGGCGCCCGAAGAAGGCGCCCGCAGGACGTGCCCACTCCGGCGAGACCCTCTGACTACCGCGCCGCTGACACCGGCTCGCGCATAGCGCCAACCGGAGACGAAGAACCTCCCGTGGACAGGATCCGCTCGTAGTACCGCTCGTACTGCGGGATGATCACGTCCACGCCGAAGCGCTCAACGGCGCAGCGGCGCGCCTCCGCGCTCATCTTCCTCCACCGCTTCCCATCGCCGAGGATCGACGCGCCCGCCTCCGCCATCGCCTCCACCGCGCCGACCGGCGCGACGAAGCCGGTGATGCCATCCTCGATCAGGTCCGGCAGGCCGCCGGCGTTTGAAGCGATCACGGGAACGCCGCTCGCCATGGCCTCCAGCGCCACGAGCCCGAACGACTCGCTGCTGGAGGGGAGGAGGAGGAGGTCCGCGCACGCCAGGAGCTCGGCCACCGAATCCTGCTTCCCGAGGAAGAGCACGCGGTCGGTGACGCCCTGCTGCGCCGCTTCGTCGGCCGCTTCGGGCCGGTCGGGGCCGTCGCCAATCAGCACCAGGCGCGACGGGACCTCCTTCGCCATCCGCGCAAAGATCCGGACCACGTCGCGCACCCGCTTGACCGGGCGGAAGTTGGAGACGTGCACCACCATCTTCTCGCCATCGCGCAGGAACGACTGCTTGTGGCAGGGAAGCGTGCCGCGGTCGTACAGCTTGGGGTCCACGAAGTTGGGCACGACCTCGATCCTGTCCTCCGGCACCCCGAACGCGTCCACCGTCTCGCGCTTCAGGTAGTCGGAAACGGCGGTGATGCCGTCGGAGCGCAGGATGGAGAAGCGGGTGATCTCGCCGAACGACCGTTCCTGCCCCACGAGCGTGATGTCCGTGCCGTGCAGCGTGGTGACGATGCGCAACGGGTGGCTGTGCCCCAGCATCTCCTTGGCGATCCACGCGGAGGTGGCGTGGGGGATGGCGTAGTGCACGTGCAGCAGGTCGAGGCCGTGGCTGAGCGTGACCTCGTGCATCATCGCCGCCAGCGACAGCGAGTAGTTGTTGTGCTCGAACAGCGGGTAGCGGCTCATCTCCACTTCGTGGAAGAAGACCCGCTCCATGAAGTGCGGGAGCCGGAACGGCTGCGCGTACGAGATGAAGTGGATCTCGTGTCCGCGCCGCGCCAGCTCGATCCCCAGTTCCGTGGCGATAGCCCCGGACCCGCCGTAGGTCGGATAGCAGGTGATGCCGATTTTCATAAAAGCAGTGCCAAGTGCTCAGTGCCTAGTGCCCAGTTGTGCCGATGCCCCTCCCTGCCCAGGCGAGTGAACTCGCGGCAACAACAGCACAAAGTCCGCCTGCGCGGACTCCGCGAGAAGATCCGGGTTCGGGGCGCGATTCACCGTGCCCACCCCGCCCCCCGCCGAATCCGTAGGGGCGCGATTCATCGCGCCCGTGCCCGCCCCCGCACCGACCCCCGCCGGTGCGCACGCCGACGCCCGTAGGGGCAGACCTTGAGCAACCGGGTTGTTGGTTTACACTTTAGACCGGGAAGATGGTTTACAGTTTTACCTCTTTCTTGAGAAGGTCCC
>DASVVI010000856.1:0-4939 GCA_036386635.1 Longimicrobium sp. | reverse complement strand
CCGCGAATTATGCATGGAGGCCAGGCAGAGCATCAGCAGTGCGCAGCTCGACGCACTCAGCAACGAAGCAAAGCGCCGGGACCGGCGAGGCCGCCTTCTCGCTGCACCCGCGCTTTCGGCCCGCGTTCGTGCGGAGCTGCGGGAGCGCAGGATAAACCACGTGGATCTGAGCGGAAACGTCTTCATCCGCGAGCCCGGGTGGTACGTCTGGCTGGATGCGGATCGAAAACCGCCGCCGCAGCGTCAATGGGAAGCGCGCCCCCTCAACCCATTCTCGAAGAAGGCATCGCTTGTGCTCCGCGTGCTCCTGGAGGAGCCCGCGCGTGCCTGGGGCATCCGCGAGATCGCCGCGGAGACGGGGCTCTCCATCGGCCACGCGTCGGACATCGCGCGCGAGCTTGTGCGGCGGGGGTACGCGCGAGATGAGGAGGGGCGGATTCTACTCGGGAACGGGGTCGCGGCACTCCGCGATTGGCTCGGCGCCTACCACTGGTCGAAAAGCCGGGTGAGCTCCTTTGTCGTCCCGTTCGAATACCAGGAACTCGGCAGGGAACTCAAAGGCGTGATGGACGCGGCAGGAGTCCGCTTCGCGCTGACCATGCTCGCCGGATCGGACCGGATCGCCCCGCACGTGCAGCACGGGCAGATGCACCTGTACGTGCCGGATGAGCAGGCCGCGTACGCCCGCGATGTGGTACAGCGCGCGCTGTACGGGGAGCGGGTCCACACGGGAGGTAACCTCCACGTGATGACCCCCTACTACGGCGACGCCGTCTTCCTGGGTGCGCGCGAGGTGGACGGGATGCCGGTGGTCTCCCCCGTCCAGCTCTTCCTCGACCTCGCCGGCTTCCCGCTGCGCGGCGCCGAGGCGGCGCGGATGCTCGCGCTTGGGCCGCTGCGGCAACAGCTTGGCCTGGATGCGCGGCAGATCGAGGAACTGACCCGTACGCTGGAGTAACGCTCGTGCCCACCGGCTCCGAGGTGTTCGCGCGCACGGTGAGGGCGCTGCAGCCCTACGCCGCCGATGTCGTGTTCATCGGCGGGTGGGTCCACGCGCTTTACCTGGCCGAGGTGAACGCCGGCGAGCAGGCCATCCGCACGGAAGACATCGACCTCACGATCCCGCATCGCCTCCTGGCGGCGGGCCGGCCCGCGCTGCTGGACCTGGTATCCAGTGCCGGCTACGAGATCCAGGAGGTGCTCGGCGGAAACGGGACGGTGGAGATCTTTCAGCCCGGCCCAGGCCAGAGCGTGATCGAGCTGGACATCCTGACCGAATCGGCGAACCCCAAGGACGACATCGTCATCGAGGGGCAGGCGAACCTCAAGGTGCAGGGCTATCCAGGCCAGCACGTGCTGCTCGACAATGCTCGCTGGATGGAGGTCGGCGCCGAGATCCACGAGATGCTGGATCCGCCGGTACGCATCCGCGTCCCCACGCTTTCGGCGTACCTGCTCGCGAAAGGGCTCTCGTCCCGCACGCGCACGAGGCTGCCGAAACAGGCCAAGGATCTCGTCTACCTCGTCGAGATCGTCAGGCATCCGGCTCTGGGCCGAGCCGCCGTGGAAGGAATGGGGGAGATGGCGGCCAGGTACCCGGAGGAGTACGCGCGCTGGCGCGGCTACCTGACGGAGTCGTTGGGGAACGTGCCTCTGCTGGCCGAGGTGGCCGAACAACTGATTCTCGGCCACCGTTCCATAGGCGAACGCGCCGCGGTGGTGAAGACCGTCGTGGCGCGTTTGCGTCGGCTGCTGGGCGAGAGCCCTGACTCGGATCGCTCACACGTACCCGGATGAGCTGATGCTCCGCCGGTGAGATCGCCGGGCGCGGACGGGCGCCGCGGCGAGCTTGGTCGCGGGGTGGCGCTACCTGCGGCCTTCCGCCGCGTCCTCGATCAACTTAGCGACCTCGCGGGGGGTGGAGAGGAAGGGGATGTGGAACGACCGGATCTCCTGGCGCGCGCGTCCATGCGATTCGCGTCGACGACCCGTTCATCGGCCTGCACTGCCACGGCGACCCCCTCCCCCTGCTCCGCATAATCCCGGGCAACGACTGCGATCCCGAGTCTGCCTGGCACGAGCGGGAGGAAGTGCTCGATATGACGCTGAACGAAGCCGAGAAAACGGTCCTTCGCCAACCCTGACGGAGCGCCGCCGCCGCTCACTTCAGCGGCAGATACAGGTCGGTGATGGCGGCGTGCTCGGGGACGTCGGGGAAGAACGTGACGCGCTGGCAGAAGAGGGGGAAGTCGCGCGCCTCCTCGCCGCTGGCGGGGAGCCAGTCACGGTAGAGGAAGAGCGCGGCCGGCTCCAGGTCGTCGGCCGAGCCGACCACGCGCAGGACCGCGCAGCGCCCGCCGGGGATCGTGCCCGCCTCGACGCCGTCGTCGTTCGCGGCGATCGGGCGGGCGGTCGCGGCGCAGAGGTCCAGGCGGTACTCGGCGGGCGGCGTGGTGCGGGGATCGTCGTGGAAGACGTTGAACGTCGCGCTTACCTTCGGCGGGAGGCCGGCCGCGCGGCGCCAGGCGATGAACCGCTGGATCGTCTCGCCGATGCGCGCGGGGTCGCCCACGTGCCGCATCACCGCGACGGGGGTCTCGGGGACCTCGCGGATGTGCACGTCGGCGGCGGAAAAGTTCGTCATCAGCTTGCTCCTTGCTTGGGAGAGGGGTTCGAGGGCCTCGGTCCAGCGCTCCCAGTCGGGAGCGCCGCGGAAGGCGGAGGGGGCCTGCCCGATCCGGCCGCGAAAGGCCCGGGTGAACGCGTCCGACGCTTCGTAGCCGGCGTCCAGCGCGATCTCGGTGACGCTGGCGTCGTCCCTGAACGCCAGCCGGTACGATGCCCGCTTCATCCGCGCGAGCTGGACGTAGCGGTGCACGGTGATGCCGAACGTCGCCGCGAACTGCCGGTGGAAGTGGTACTTCGAGAACGACGCGACGCGCGCGAGTGCCGCCAGGCCCAGGTCGCTGTCGAGGTTCTCGTCGATGTGGTCCAGCACCCGCCGCATCCGGGCCCGGTAGCTTTCCAGCGCCGCAGTCGTCATCGCGTTCCTCCGTGGTGTTGCCCGAATGTAGGCGGCGGGCCGGGGCGGCGCTCCACCGATCTTGCTGTTCTTTGCGCCCGCGGTGTGACGAGACGCCTTCGTCGGCGGACCACGCCAACGCCGGAGCGTGCCGCGCTGTACTGGACGGGAGAATCCCTCCACCCCCGCAAGGCTACCCTCATGGCTGGACGACTTACCGCGGCCCTTTTTCTCGTTCTGGGCGCCTGCTCCTCCGGCGGCGGCGGTCCGGTGGCGCCCGGGGCTGGCCCGGACACCGCAAAGGTACCGCTGCCGGAGCTTGCGGGCGGCAGCTACCTCGGCTTCCGCGGCGGGCTGTACCCCGAGGGCAACACGCCGCCCGCGGCCCATGCCGCCGCCGGGCGGGCGAGCGCCGCGCGGGTGGTGCCGCGGGACGCGCAGGGTCGCCCCGCGGCGGCGGGGAAGATCGTCCTCCTCTCGGTGGGGATGTCCAACACCACGCAGGAGTTCTGCTCCGGCCGGGGAACGCTGCCGTGCGACCCGTGGACCTTTGTGGGCCAGGCCGGCCGCGATCCGGCGGTGAACCGCGCCACGCTGGTGCTGGCGAATGGCGCGGTGGGGGGCCAGGTGGCGGAGACGTGGGACAGGCCGTCACTGCCGAACTACGACCACGTGCGCGACGACGTGCTGCACCCGCAGGGCCTGACCGAGGCGCAGGTGCAGGTGGTGTGGCTCAAGGTGGCCAACGCGCAGCCGCGCACCGCCCTTCCCGCCGCCGGCGCGGACGCGTACGCGCTCCAGGCCAGCATGGGGGCATCGCGCGCGCGCTGCGGACGCGGTATCCCAACCTGCAGCAGGTGTTCATCTCCAGCCGCATCTACGCCGGGTACGCCACCACCGCGCTGAACCCGGAGCCGTACGCGTACGAGAGCGGCTTCGCGGTGAAGTGGCTCATCCAGGACCAGATCGACCAGGCGCGCACGGGCACCCCCTCCGCCCGGTCGGGCGACCTGGCGGCGGCACCGTGGCTGGCGTGGGGACCCTACCTCTGGGCGCGGGGAGCGCAGCCGAACGCCGCGGGCCTGGCGTGGCTCCCCACCGACTATGCCGCCGACGGTACTCACCCGGCGCGCACCGGCGAGGAAAAGGTGGGCGCGCTGCTGCTGGACTTCTTCAAGAGCTCGCCGTTCACGCGCTGCTGGTTCGTATCCGACGCCGGTCCCTGCGCGCAATGAGCCACAGATCCGCCGTGGTGCGGTTGCCTCGAACGTAGGCGGCGCCGGCGCCGCGCTCCACGATCTCGCTGTTCTTTGCGGCGTGTCGTCGCAGGTGTCGCGCGGGCGCGGTGCCTCATAGATTTCGCGCGTCCGTTCCCACCGACGCCACACACCCCCCTCCCCATGCCGGCCCAAGCCGATGCCCCGCGCGGGCGGCCCCTGGCGGTGGCCGGCGAGCAGGGGACGCTGGCGAAGCTGGCGCGCATGTCTTTCGCCCGCTTCGTGAACCGCGCGCGCGAGGGGATTCTGCCGAGCGCGACGCCCCCGTACAGGATGATGTGGCATTTGGCTCCCGTAGAGTGGCATCGAACTGGCTCTCTGCCGCATATTTTATCGTTACAGGAACTCCGCAAGAAACTTCTTGCCTCCCATCGAGCTCTTATGTAGTAATTCCATGGCCAACCCTTCGCTTCTCTCTCACCACTACCGTTATGGCACCCCTACTCCGAAGGTTTTACCACGCCCTGGCCATCCTCCTAATCACCGTTTTCACCCGACCGCCTATCGTTGCTGCGCAGCCTTCACTCGACTCGGTTCCAGTCGTACCAGTGGTCAGTGGAGGAATCAGTCTTGGCAATTATCAATCGGGGCTCAACTGGGCTCTGATTGAGGTGCTGCGCGCCTCGAGGGACTCGGCTTT
>DASVVI010000855.1:0-8154 GCA_036386635.1 Longimicrobium sp. | reverse complement strand
AGGCCGTCGATCTGCCCCTGGAGCGGGCCCTGCATGATCTTCCACACCGAGATGATGACCGGCCCCGCGATGCTGAGCACCACCCCCAGCACCTTGACCAGCCCCTCCCAGTCGTTCGTGAAGAACGGGTTGTTTGCCTGCGCGATCATCGCCTGCAGAGCGGATGTCATCTTTGTGTCGGTCCTTGCTATCGCGGCATGGGGCCTCGAACGGCAGTGCGTTAGTGCGTTAGTGCGTGAGTGCGGGGCCAGGCCTGGTCATCCGCCGTGCTGCAGGACGTCTTAAGGCACGGGGCATGCCGCCCGGCACCGTTTGTTTGTGGACGCCTGAAAGCCGCACGGTTACTGGTTTTGTGCGGACAATGTGATCAGCGATATTGATCGAATGGATGGGTTTCCACAGGTTTTTACATTGTGTGCACGGTGTGTAGACGGTCCAGGCGCGGTACGGACAGAAAGAGGCGCGGAGAAGAACCTCTTCTCCGCGCCCCTGCGTCATCCCGTCTCGACAGAAGTATGTGCATTCTCAAAGGATCAAGATGTCACGCAAAGGCGCAAAGACGCGAAGGAAAGACACGGAAACGCTTTCTTTGCGCCTTCGCGCCTTCGCGTGACACCATTTCCTCCGCCGCCCATGGATTCGTAAGAACGGTATCAGCCCCAGGCACCAGGCACTCGGCACTTTCAACTGATCCGGTGCCGATGGATCTTGCTCCACAGCGCCGACCGCGACATCCCCAGGCGGCGGGCCGCGCGGGTGCGGTTGCCGCCCTCCGCCTGGAGCGCGTCCACGATCAGGCGCCGCTCCACCTCGGGATCGTCAGGCGCGACGTAGCGCTCCGGCGCCGCTGTCACGCCGGCCGCGGGTGCCGCCGCGACGCGGATCTCCTCCGGAAGGTGGTGCGGGGCGATGGGCTCCCGCTCGGCGTACACCACAGCCCGGCGCAGCGCGTTGTCCAGCTCGCGCACGTTGCCGGGCCACGGGTACGCGCGGATCAGCTCCATCGCCTCGGGAGTCACGTCGGGAGCGGCGCGGCCGGTGCCGCGCCGCTCCAGCAGGTGCTGCACCAGCCCCGGCAGCTCGCGCTTCTGTTCACGCAGCGGCGGCACGCGGTAGCGCAGCACGGCGATGCGGTGAAAGAGGTCCTCGCGGAACCGCTTGCCCGCCACCATCGCCACCAGGTCCGCGTTGGTGGCCGTCACCACGCGCACGTCCACGGGGGTGTCGTGGGTGGCGCCCAGCCTGCGCACCCGCCGCTCCTCCAGCACCGAGAGGAGCTTGGTCTGCACCGCCAGCGGCAGCTCGCCCACCTCGTCCAGGAAGAGCGTCCCGCCGTTCGCCGCCTCGAACGCCCCCTGGCGCGACTCCCTGGCGTCCGTGAACGCGCCGCGCACGTGCCCGAACATCTCGCGCTCGAAGAGCGTATCCGGAATGGCGCCGCAGTTGACGCTGTGGAAGGGCCCCCGTGCCCGCGCGCTCAGCCGGTGGATCACCGCCGCCAGGTGCGACTTCCCCGAGCCCGTCTCGCCCAGCAGCAGCACCGGCTCGTCGTTCCCCGCCGCCCTCCGCGCGAAGTCCAGCGTGGCGGCGGGCATCGAGGCAGGAACGTCCGAGATCTCTTCCTTCCCTCCTCCCCGCCGGTACGCTCCGCCCATCGAATCCCTCCGCATTGACGCCGCCCTGTCCGCCGGGGCAATCGCCAAAATGTAACCCCGAAGAGATACCGAAACAAGCCGAGGGGCGGGCAGGAAGAAGACGCGCCCCGTCATCAACGTCGATGACGGGGCGCGGAGGGCTCGTACCGCTTATTCGTTTCTTTCAGTTCCCTCTGTGGCTCTGTGTGAGGCCACCTGTTTCCAGCCTGCCGCCCTCAGTTCGGCGCGGCTTCCACGATCATCACGAAGCCCATGGCGCCCGCGGCGCACACGCTGATCATGCCGAACTGCTCGCCGCGCCTGCGCAGCTCGTTGAGGAGCGTCACCGTGATGCGCCCGCCCGTGGCGCCGAACGGATGCCCGATGGCGATGGAGCCGCCCATTACGTTGATGCGGTCCTCGGGCGGAATGCCGATCGCCTTGTCGCGCCCCAGCCGCTCGCGCGCGATCTTGTCCGAGTCGAACCACTGGAGGTTGGAGAGCACCTGCGCCGCGAACGCCTCGTGGATCTCCAGCAAGCCGATGTCCTTGACGGTGAGCCCCGCGCGGTCCAGCGCCACGGGCGCGGCGTACACCGGCCCCTGCAGGAGCTGGTCGTTGGGGGCCAGCGCCGCGTACGCGTAGCTGCGGATGAAGCCCAGCGGCTTGTACCCGAGCGCGGCCGCCTTCTCCTCGCTCATTAGCAGCACCGCCGACGCCCCGTCGGTCAGCGGCGACGCGTTGCCTGCCGTCACCGTGCCGTAGCGCTTGTCGAACACCGGCCGCAGCGACGACAGCTTCTCCAGCGAGGTGTCCGCGCGGATGCCGTTGTCCTCCTGCAGCACCTTGTCGTACTTCGGGGGAATGTACGCCGGGGCGATCTCGGCCGTCAGCCGCCCGTCCGCCGTCGCCGCGGCGGCCAGCTGGTGCGAGCGGAGGGCCCAGCGGTCCTGCTCCTCGCGCGTGATCCCGTTCTGCTGCGCCATCTGCTCGGCCGACTCGCCCATCGTCATCCCCGTCGTCGGCTCGGCGATAGCGGGAGTGACCGGGCCCAGATGCTTGGGGCGCAGCGTGGCGAACGCCTTCAGCCGCTCCGGCAGGGTACGGGCCTTGGACGCCCTCACCAGCGCGTTGCGGAACTCGGGGGAGAAGAGGATCGGCACGTCGGTCAGCGACTCGGCGCCGCCGGCGATCACCACGTCCGCCATCCCCAGCGCGATCTGCTCCGCCGCCGAGGTGATCGCCTGGTTGGACGACGCGCACGCGCGCCCCACCGTGAACGACGGCACCCGCGGCGGAATCCCCGAGCCGAGCGTCACCTCGCGCGCGATGTTCGGCTCCTTCACCGACTGGATGACGGTGCCGTACACCACGTGGTCGATCAGCTCCACGTCCAGCTCGGTGCGCGAAAGGAGCTCGCGCACGGCGATCTTGCCGAGCTGCGTGGAGGTCATGTCCCTGAAGTCGCTGCCCGACTTCGCAAAGGGCGTCCGGCACCCGTCGATGATGGCGACCCTGCGCCCGATTCCGTTCATCCGAATCCCCTCATTCAGGTGGAGCCCCGCGGAACCCCGCAATCTTTCCCTGAACTCCGCTCATAACAAGGGGAACCCCGGTCTCACGCGGAGGCGCGGAGGCGCGGGGAGAGAACGGCGGCAGTGCGGTTGCGGCTGGACAGCACCGTCACGCCCGCCCAGACGTACCGCTACCAGCTGCGCGCCTGCAACCTGGCCCGCTGCTCCAATCCGGGCGTGTGCCGCACTTGCTGGACGGGCCAGATCACCCGCCGCCGGCTGTCACCTCTTCGAAGACGGTCGGCCGTCCGGGGATGATGGGTAAGCGGACGACCTCGTGGCCGAGATCCTCGCCCGCCGGGCCGATACGCCGCGCGGGAACGTCCTGGTACGACGGCTGGGCCGTGGCGGCGATGAGGAGCTGGCGGCCCTGTACCCGGCTCAGGTAGAGCGTGGAAACGGTTCGCGCCTCTGCGCCGGCAGTCGTACGCACCCGCACGCCGCGATCGAGCGAGAGCTTCCAGGCTCCGTTCAGCGGCCCCTCGGGGATGTTCAACATCACCAGCTCGGGGACCTCGATCACGCGGGCACCCGTCGCCCGGCCCACACGAACCACCGCCTCTTCCGGGCCCAGAAGCGAGCCATTGCCATCGAGAGCCGTGCCGATCGGCACGGCCGATGACACGAATTCCATCCCGCTCTGGGTGGGCATGTCGAGCTTTCCGTCTGGATAGATCCCGACATCGGTAGAATACGCGGACACCGCCACGAGCACCTCGGGCTCACGGCCAGTCGCAAGCGTAAAGAGGTGGAACGGGCCGAACGCGCGCCGGAACGCGGGGTGGTAGCCGCCGGGGAAGAGCTCGTACGGCGTGTGCACGAAGAAGACGCGGCGATCGGCGCTCAGGCGAGCGACGTCGATGGCGCGGCCTCGTTCCCTTTCCCAGAACGGTTTCGAGGCAGGGCCGAAGCTGAGCACAAAGGAAGCGGTCAGTTCCCGCGCCCGCTGTTCCGAAATGATCTCGGCCGAGGAGGGCGCGGTTGCCTGTGGGTACGTGAAACGCCCGTCGCTGCCCAGCCGCTGTTCCGCCGAACCGGCCACGTACTGCCGCACCTCCTCTGCGTCGCCCGGCGAGCCGCTCGGCCCTTCAGAGCACCCCAGGAGCAGAACCGCGCACGACACCGCGATCGCGGCCGCCAGTCGGCGGGACGTGGCAAACATCGACCCTCTCACAGTTCGGACATCAGGACGGCCCGCATGTCAGCTGCGGCGGAACGGGCTGGCAACCGGGATCGTTGCCACCGAATCCGTGGACGTTGAGCGCATGCGCGTCGAACGCGCCTGCGCTGTCCTGTGCCCTGACCTCCAGGCGGTGCCAGATTTCCCCCGGGTACGAGCTCCATGTGGTGCCGCTGCCTGCATATACGTCGTCCAAATACCAGTTGAACATGTAAGTCCCCGTGCCTCCCCGCGCCGTGGCGCTCCAGGTCTGAGCTCCCTGAGAAGCGTACACCAGTGTGGGGCCGTCGATCGTCGCCTCGATCCCGCCCACGTCGAGGGACAGAACCGCGGCGACCGTGCTCCACGTCTGGTCGGTGACTTCGACACGGAGATTCGAATCGACAGTGCCGACCGTGCCCGTGTAGGTCGGGCTGCTCCCAACGAAGCTTCCATCACGATACCACGCGTACGTGAAGCCGGGGTAGCCGCCCGTCACGGGTGCGCTCCAGGTGTGAGTAGTGTTGGGCGGTGGAATCGTCTCACCGACCAGCCGAGTCGACATTGTGGTCTGTCGATACCTGAGCGTGGTTCTCCCTCGCGCGTACTTGTTCCCCGTCTGGCTAGACGCGTGGAACGTCACCAGGTCCGTGTCGGTGAAGGTTTCCGCACCCGACGCCGCCACGAATTCGGCGCGCGGAACGGCATACCGGTTTCCTACGAAGTCGCGGAGGAAAACCGTCAACTCGCTCTCGACCTCCGTACCGTCGGAGTTCTCCACCTTCACGGACGCATAATACATGTCCTCGGTACCACGGTCCCAGATCTTCGCCGCTGCGTATTTTTTCTCGTTGCCGGGGTTCGCCAGCGGGACCGGGCACTCTGCTGGGATCACCAGCTCAAATTCCAACTCGTAGAGTCTGGCATTCTCTTGTGAAACCGCGCAGTTCGCGATCTCATCATCGCCTCCACAATCCGCCGCCGCCAGGGCCGTGCTGGCGAGCAGTACCGCTACTGATCGGCGCATATCACTCTCCTTCCCGCACGAGGTCCACTCGTTCGTAGGAGGCGGACTCGCCGTCCACGATTGGCAAGTCAATGGGCACGGGCCGCTGGCTCTGCCCGGACACGTCCACCCCGAAGCCGCGCAGCGTGCGCCCGTTGCCTGGCATCGCCGCCATCACCCTCCGATCTCGTTCCGGTCCAACGAAGATTTGGCGCGTGCGCCTCACGCCCCCGGCCCCCTTCACCGACACATCGCGGTCCAGCGTCAACTTCCACATCGCGGAAGCGGGAGAATACGGCAAGGGGGGCCGAACCAGCTCCGGCGTGGTGACGACGCGGGCCCCAGTAGCATGCGCCACGGACTCCACCGCCTCTTCGGGAGAGACAATTCGCACTTCGGTGGTGTCGATTGGGAGTGCCTGAGCGACGAACTCCATCCCGCGGTGCTCCGCCCGCTCGATAAGCCCACGGTTGTTGACCTTCGTCCCCTCGTTGTAGGCAGCCACCGCGATCAGCAGCACCGGCCTTGAGCCGGAGTAGAGCGTCACCAGGTAATACGGGCCATGGACACGCACTATGGCCGGATGTTGGCCGCTCGGAACCTCGCCATACGGGGTACGCGCGAACACCGTGCGAGGCCCGACGGTGAGGCTCGAGATGTCGATTGCCTCGCCGCGCTCCTGAGACCAGGAGGCCTGCAGCGACGGACCCCAGCTCCTCACGGATGCAAGCGCGAGTCGGCCCGCCTCTTCAGAAGTGATGATAGGACGACTTCCCGGCGCCTCCGGTTTTGAGAGGTCGAATTGCCCGTTCGACTTCAGGCTCACCGCCGCGGCGCCTGCGACGTAGCGTCTGAGAGTCTCCGGCGCCATGGCCGATCCGGAAATACCGTCGTCGGGGTCGTCGCACGCTCCGAGGAGCGTGATAGCCACGAGCGCAGTAAAGAGATGGCGCGGAAGGTGAGTACGGCTACGGAATGGAAGGCGGAAAGGCAGGAACATGCATACCTCTGGGGAGTGCCGCTGAAGCCGGGAGGATTAGCGGATGCAGGGTGTCGTTGTCCTAAAATGATAAGAAGGAGTAAGGTTCGGGTCAATACAAGTTTTCGCACCAAGTGTGCGAACGCAGAGCTCTTGTGCCCCTGGTGGTGATCCCACAGAGGATAAGTACTCCACTATCAGAAAGCCAAACCGCCCCACATCTCAAAGAAGTGGGGCGGTTCGTGGGGCCTTGTCTGCTGCGGCAGACTTACTCGGACGCCTGCTTCTCCGCCTCGGCGAGCGCGTCCCAGCCGAGCATGGCGCACTTGACGCGGCGCGGGAGCTTGGCGACGCCTGCAAGAGCCCGCATGTCGCCGAGCGCGCGGTCTCGAACGGCCTCCTCGCTGCCGTGCATCAGGTCGCGGAAGCGGTCGGCCACGGTGTGGATCTCGTCCCACGACTTCCCCACCGCGTGCTCGCACATCATCGAGGCGGCCGCCTGCGAGATCGCGCACCCGTGCCCCGAGAAGCGCACGTCCTCCACGATCCCCTCACGCACGCGAACCGTCAGAAAGATGTCGTCGCCGCAGAGCGGGTTCCTCTCCGCCACCGCCGCGCTCGGCTCCTCCACCTCTCCACGGTGCTTTGAGGAGCGGTAGTGCTTCAGGATCAGCTCCTGGTAGACGGATTCGAGCGGCAGGGACATGGAACTCCTTTCAAAGTCCGAACAGCTTCCGCGCCCGCCCCAGCCCATCCATCAGCCGGTCGACGTCGTCCACCGTGTTGTACAGGTAGAACGAGGCGCGGGCGGTGGAGCCGACGCCCATGCGGCGCATCAGCGGCTGGGCGCAGTGGTGACCGGCGCGGATGGCGATCCCCTCTGCGTCCAGGATGGTGCCCAGGTCGTGCGGGTGCACGTCGCCCAGCGTGAAGGAGATCACACCGGAGCGCTCCGCCGGGTCGCGCGGGCCGAAGACGGTGAGGTCCGGGATCTCGGCCATCCGCTCCAGCGCGTAGGTGAGCAGCGTGCGCTCGTGGGCCAGGATGGCGTCGCGCCCGATCCCGGCCAGGTACTCCGCCGCCGCGCCCAGCGCCACCGCCCCCGCGATGTGCGGCGTCCCCGCCTCGAAGCGGTTCGGGAGAGGCGCGTAAGTGGAGTGCTCCAGCTCCACCCACTCGATCATGTCGCCGCCGCCGTGGAAGGGGGGCATCTCCTCCAGCAACGCGCGCCGTCCCCACAGGCCGCCCATCCCCGTGGGGCCGCACATCTTGTGGCCGCTGAACGCGTAGAAGTCGCACCCCAGCGAAGGGACGTCCACCGGCAGGTGCGGCGCGGACTGGGCGCCATCAACCAGCACGACCGCCCCCACCGCGTGCGCCCTCGCCGCGATCTCGCGCACCGGGTTGATCGTCCCCAGCGCGTTCGACACGTGGACGATGGAGACGAGCTTCGTGCGCTCCGTCAGCAGCTCGTCCAGGTTGGAGAGGTCCAGGCGCTGCTGGTCGTCGATGTCCAGGAAGCGCAGCTTCGCGCCGGTGCGCTGCGCGATGAGCTGCCAGGGCACCAGGTTGCTGTGGTGCTCCATGACGGAGAGGAGCACCTCGTCGCCGGCGCGCAGGTTGGCGAGCCCCCAGCTGTACGCCACCAGGTTGATGGACTCGGTGGTGCCGCGCGTCCAGATCAGCTCCGCCGGGTCCGTGATCCCAAAGAGCGCCGCCACCTTGCCGCGCGCCAGCTCGAACGCCACCGTGGCCCGCTCGGAGAGCGTGTGCACCCCGCGGTGTACGTTGGCGTTGTCGTG
>DASVVI010000854.1:0-6727 GCA_036386635.1 Longimicrobium sp. | reverse complement strand
GCTCGCGCGGGTTCGCCACGTACAGCGCATCGTGCATGCCGGGCGCGGGAACCATGACGTCGCCCAGCGCGCCGTTGCCCACCGCGCCGGGCGCGCCGCCGCCGGCCGGAAAGTAGTCGTGCGGCCCCATGGCGCCCGAAGTCGGCTCGTTGAGCGGCACCAGCGCCACGCTCGCCGTTCCCGCCGCGCGGATGTACGCGAACGAGGGGGAGAAGGCCACCTGATCCGGCTCCGGCGCGCCGCTCAGCGTGCGCACCACGCGGCGGTCGGCCACGTCGTAGATGGAGAGCTCGCCCGCGCCCGGGTTGAGGACGAAGAGGAGGCGCTCGGCGCCCTTCACCGGCTGCGCGCCGTGCCCCGCGTGCTCCTCGGCGGCCTCGGGCGCGAAGCGCAGGGAGCGGATCCCCGGGCGAAAGGCGATGCGCTCCACCGGGGCGTCCCGGGCCGGATCGACCACCGACACCGAGCCGTCCGTCTCGTCCGCCACGAAGAGCGCGTTGCGGTTGGACGACCAGGCCAGCGCGGCCGGCGCCGGGCCCGTCTTCACCTGGCGCACCGCGGCGCCGGTCGCGGCGTCCAGCACCGTGACCGTGCCCGCGCCGCGCGCCGCCACAAACGCCCAGCGCCCGTCCTGCGAGAAGGCCAGCGTCTTCTGCCCCGCGCCCGCCGCCGCGCGGCTGACGACTTCGAGGGTGCGCGGGTCCATCACCATCACCCCCGCCTCGTCGCTCACCCAGATGCGTCCGTCGGGCGCGCGGGCCGCGCGGTCGGGGCGCGTGCCGGTCTTCACCACCCGCTCCATCCGCCAGGTGAGCGTGTTGATGACCGCCACCGTCCCGGAGTCGGGGATGGTGACGAAGAGGCGCCGGTCGTCCGACGTCGCCGCCCAGTCCGCGCCCGGCGCGGGAAGGGGGACGGCCGTCAGCATGCGCGTCCTGCCGAAGCCCTTCACCGGGTCCAGCACCGCCACGTGCGGCGAGCGCGCCAGTACGGCCACGTAGTGCCCGTTGAGGTCGTCCACCGGCTGGCGCACGTTGATCTGCCCGTGCTTCACGTGCAGCGTCCCCTCGGTGAACGCTCCCACCTTCTGCTGGCAGACCGCGGCGCCGCTGGCGGTGCGCACGTCCACCCACGCCAGCGGGTGCAGCCCCGTGATGGGACGCCCGGTGGCGCGGTCGGTGATGCGCATGCGGATCTCGCCGCTCTCCCGCTCGTGCACGGTGCCCGCGGAGCCCGGCGCGCTTCCCGTGGGGCCGAACGAGAAGTCCACCGCCACTGTGTTGGACGGAGCCTGCGGCGCCGTGTTCGAGGGAGCGGGCACAGTCGGCGCGGATGGCGCCGGCGGATGCTCGTGGTTGTGCTGGGCCGCCAGGGGTGCCGAGCCGAATGCCGCCGCCAGGACGAGCGGCAGGGTACGGAGGTTCGCCGAGGGTGCTCTCACGGGAAGTACCTCGTTGGGGAACAGTGTAAGCAGTCGCTCTGGAATGGCCAGACCCCGAATACGCATGTTCTTGCGCAGACCCAAAAGGGGCGGTGCACTACCGGGCTGCTTTCCGGCGATGCCACCCGCGCGTCTACAAACCCTATGCAGACCCTTTTGCCGCCCTCCGCATGCAGTTCGAACGACTATATACGACCTGATCCATTCGCGCCAGTGCAACAATGTGCAGATTCGCTAGATGCGTGTCTCCACAACGGCTTACGCGTAAACATCCGGTGTTGATTGTGCGTGAGGTGGGAACATCGGCGTACAGGCCCGCTCCGATTTGCGCGCGTTTCAGGCCAGCATCTCCCAAAAGCGGCTGTCGTGGATCTGGCGGGGCCGCGCGTGGAGCCTGCGCCGCGGGAGGCGTTAGGCGGGCACCAGCACGTGCGCCCCGGCCGGAACGGCGCGCACCGAGAGCGGAGTGACGCCGATGGGCTCGCCGTCGGACTCGGTGACGACGGGGGTGTCGGTCTCGATGTGGATGTCCGCGGCCTGCAGGTAGATGAGGCGGTCGTCGCCGGCGTAGCGGCGGCGCGCCATCCGCCAGAGCATGGCGGCCACGTCGGTGAGGTTGCGGGGGGCGAAGATGCACACGTCCAGCTTGCCGTCCTGGAACGATACCCCGGGCCCGATGCTGAACGCCACCGAGAGGAAGCGCGAGGCGAACTGCCCCATGTTGGCCACCAGCACCATCGCCGCGTTCACCTCCAGCGTCTCGCCGTCCGCCGTGATGCGGTACAGCGTAGAGGGCGGGGTGATGCCGGTGCGCAGGCCGGCGTACAGGTAGGCGCCAAAGCCCCAGCGGTCCTTGAGCTCGCGCGTGGCGGCGGCCATGATGGCGGCATCCCACCCCGCGCCCGCCGTCACGGCGAAGTAGCGCCCGTCCGCCAGACGGCCCAGGTCGATTGCCGCGGGGCGTCCATTGACCACCACCTCCACCGCCGCCTCCACCGCCATCGGGATGCGCAGGTTGGCGGCGAGCTGGTTGCCGGTGCCCTTGGGGATGATCCCCAGCGGCACGCCGGTGCCCGCGAGGCCGGTGATGACCTCGCCCACCGTGCCGTCGCCGCCCACCGCCACCACGGCGCGGTAGCCGACGCGGGCCGCCATGCGCGCCATCTCCTCGGCGTCGCCGGCGCCGCGCGTCTCCAGGATGTCGAACCCCGCGCGGCGCGTGGCGAAGGCGCCGGCCAGGGCGCGCACGGCCCGGTCGGTGTTCGCCTGCCCCGCGGCCGGGTTCAGCACCACCAGGTATCGGGACGCGTACGGATGTGGATCGGGCTCGGTCAACTCGGCTGCTTGGACGCGGGAGGAGGGAGCGCGAAGCGCCGGGCCGCGAGTGACCCGGCGCCTCCAATTATACGCGCGGATGCGAATGCTTTCTAGCGCGAAGCCCAGTCGTCGCGCTTGGGCTGGCGCCCTTCCCACTCGGCGCGCTGCGTCTCGAAGCCGGCGCGCCCCATGATCCCGTAGGTGAGCTGCTTGCCGAGCTCCACGCCGGGCTGGTCGAGCGGGTCAACGCCGTAGAGGTGTCCGGCGTACACCGTGGCGATCTGCAGGAGCATGAACAGGCCGCCCACCGAGCGTGCGTCCACCCGCGGCAGCTCCAGCATCATGTTCATCCTTCCGCGGCGCGCGAGCGCGGCCTCCGTGGCCAGCATCTCGGTGCGCAGCAGACCGCCCAGCGTGTGCCCGCCCAGGTACCCCAGCTCGCCCAGCTCGGGGTACACGCTCGGGATCTCCACGTCGATCTCCCGCTCCGCCTCGGCCAGGAAGGTGATCGTCTTGTCGAACGGCCCCTCGACGTAGAGCTGCACCTGCGAGTGCTGGTCGGTGGCGCCGAGCGACTTGACCGGCGTGGGCCCCGCGAACACCTCCTCTCCGCCGCGCGTGCTCTGCTTGCCCAGGCTCTCGGCCCAGAGCTGCCGGAACCAGTCCGCCACGTCGCGCAGCCGGTCGGAGTACGGCATCATCACGTGGATCGGCGCATCGGCCTCCGTATCCGCCAGGTACTGGAGCACGGCGAAGAGCCCGGCGGGATTCGAGCGCAGGTCATCGGTCTCGCAGCGCTCGGCCATCTCGCGGGCGCCGGCCAGCAGCTCGCGCACGTCGATCCCCACCATCGCCGCCGGCAGCAGCCCCACGGCTGAGAGGACGGAGAAGCGCCCTCCCACGCTGGGCGGAATTGGGAGGGCGGAGATGTCCTCCTGCTTCGCGAGCTGGCGCAGGACGCCCTTCTCGGGATCGGTGGTGAAGAGGAGGTGCCGCCGATACCCGTCGCCCAGCTTCTCCTGCAGCCGCTGGCGGACGATGAGGTACTGCGACATCGTCTCCGCCGTGCCGCCGCTCTTGGAGACGACGTTGAAGAGGGTGCGCCCCAGGTCCAGCCGGTCGAGGAAAGGCCCGATGGTGGCCGGGTCCACGTTGTCCAGCACGTGGATGCGGGGGAAGAAGTCGCGCTCCTCGTCGCTCAGCTCGTTCCACGACGGCTTGAGGAGCGCGGAGCGCAGCGCGATCATCCCCAGCGCCGACCCCCCGATCCCCAGCACCACGAAGTCGGAGAACGCCTGCCCCGCCCCCTCCGCGAACGCCTCGATGGAAGCGACGGTGTCGTCTTCCTGCGTAAGCGAAAAGAATCCCATCTCCCCCGAATCGCGCCGCCTCAGCGTATCGGCGTGGGCCTCGCGGAACCTCTCCGCCATCCCCTCCAGCGCCGCGGGCTCGATCCCTCGCCCACCCAGGCGCGGGGCGAGCATGTTGTTGTAGTCCAGTACGATGCGCGGCATGGAAGAGTGCGTGAGTGCGTGAGTGCGTAGTAGGGGCAGCCCCACGTGGCTGCCCGTGCCCGCCGCTGCCCCGTCGCCCGCGCGGAGCGCCGATCCCTCAGACTTCGACCACCAGCCCGTCGTACGCCCCGAACACCCCCTCGGGCAGCCGCCGGTCCAGCTCGGCCTGGCTCACGCGGTGGCTCAGGTGCGTGAGGTAGGTGCGCTCGGCGCCGACGCGGGCGGCGGCATCGACGGCCTCCTCCACGCTGAAGTGCGTGGGGTGCGGCCGGCCGAACCAGAGCGCGTTCAGCACCAGCACCCGCACCCCCCGCAGCGCCTCCTCGGTGCGCGGGGGAAGTAGCTTGCCGTCGGTGATGTAGCCGAGCGGCCCCGCGCGAAAGCCCATCACCTCCTCGCGCCCGTGCGGCACGGGGAGCGGGAGCAACTCGAACCCGGCCACGGTGGCGGGCTCGAACGCCCTCACCACGTGAAGTGCACCCTCCGGCTTCGAAGTCCCCTCCAGCGGCCGCATCGTCGCGTCGAAGACGTAGCGGAACCGGTCCCGCAGCGTCGCCGCGCACCCCTCGGACGCGTACACCTCCAGCGCCCCGCCGCCTCGCTCGGAGAAAACGCGCAGGTCGTCCACGCCGTGCACGTGGTCCGCGTGGCAGTGCGTGTACCACACCGCGTCCACCCTCGCCACCCCGGCCGCCACCAGCTGGAGGCGCAGCTCGGGCGGCGTATCCACCAGCAGGCGCCGCCCGTCCTCCTCCAGCAGCGCCCCGTGCCGCGTCCTGCGGTCGCGCGGGTCGGCCGAGGTGCAGACGTCGCAGTCGCAGCCGATCACCGGCACGCCGAAGGAGGTGCCGGTGCCGAGGAAGGTCAGGCGCACCGAAGTCCCAAGTGCTCAGTGCTAAGTGCTAAGTGCAAACACTCAATCCACTTAGCACTTAGCACTCGGGACTCAGGACTTTCCGTCCTCACACCACCTCCACCTGCAGCAGATTCGTCGTCCCGGGCACGTGGATCGGGTAGCCGGCCGTCACCACCATGCGGTCGCCGGGCTGGCAGAGGCCGCGGGCCACGACCTCCGAGCGCGCGTAGTTCATCATCTCCTCGAACGTCGACTCCGCCGAGCAGAGCACGGGGATCGTTCCCCACACCAGGGCGAGCTGGTTGTAGGTGCGCTCCGTGTCCGTGATGGCCAGGATGGGCACCGGCGGGCGGAACGACGACACCACGCGCGCCGTGGAGCCGCTGCTGGTGAAGGTCACGATCACCGGCGCCTGCAGCCGGCGCACCGCCTCCACCGTGGCGCCCGCGACGGCGCGCTCCGTGGGGGTGTGGCCGTCGGAGCTGGCGCTGATGGGCATGTCGTAGTGCGGGCCCGCGTCCATCACGTGCGAGTCCTCGATCTCCTGCGCGATCCGCGCCATCGCCTGCACCGCCTGCACCGGGAACTTCCCCGTCGCCGTCTCGGCCGAGAGCATCAGCGCGTCGGTGCCGTCGATGATGGCGTTCGCCACGTCCGACGCCTCGGCGCGGGTGGGGCGCGGGTTCTCGATCATCGACTCCAGCATCTGCGTGGCGGTGATCACCGGGCGGCTGCTGAGGTTCGCCATCTGGATCATCCGCTTCTGCGCCAGCGGCACCTGCTCGAAGGGGAGCTCCACCCCCAGGTCGCCCCGCGCCACCATCGCCGCGGCGGACGCGGCCAGGATCTCCTCCAGGTTCTCCAGCGCGTGCCCCTTCTCCACCTTGACCACGATCAGCGGCCCGCCCTCGGGGATGCGCCTCACCAGGTCCAGCACGTCCTCGGCCGTGCGCACGAAGGAGAGGGCGACGTAGTCCACCCCCTGCTCCAGCGCGAACTCCAGGTCGCGCAGATCCTTCTCGGTCAGCGACGGCGCGCTCACGCGCACGCCGGGGAGGTTGATCCCCTTGTTGGAGGTCAGCGTCCCGCCGTGGATCACGCGCATGGTGACGCGCGGCGGCGCCACCTCCTCCACGATCAGCTCCATCAGCCCGTCGGCCAGCAGCACGACGTCGCCCACCTCCACGTCGCTCGCGAGCTGCGCGTAGGTGGTGGGGAGCTCCTTCCCCTCCTCGTGCTCCCCCTCGGGCGCGAAGGTGACGGCGTCGCCGGGAGTCAGCTCCACGGCATCGCCCAGGACGCCCACGCGGATCTTGGGCCCCTGCAGGTCACCCAGCACGGCGATGGGGCGCCCGACGTTGCGGGAGGCCTCGCGCACGTTGCGGATGGTCTCCGCGTGGCGCTCCTGCGTGCCGTGGGAAAAGTTGATGCGGGCCACGTCCATCCCCGCCTCGATCAGCGAGGCGATGCGCTCGGGCGACCAGCTGGCGGGTCCCAGGGTGCAGACGATCTTGGTACGTCGGTTCATCGGTCTCGCTAGTCACGGTTTGCGTGCGAGAGAGACATACTGCCCCCGGCGTCGCGGCGGGGGCAAGGGGC
>DASVVI010000853.1:0-7779 GCA_036386635.1 Longimicrobium sp. | reverse complement strand
CGCGCAGCTCGTCCTGCGTCGCGCCCTCGCGACCGCGCATGGAATCGGACGCCATGGCGAAGAGGTCGCGGCGGAGCTCCTCGCGGGTGATGGCGGAAAGCGCGGGGGGCGCGGCGCTCGAGGCGGCGGCGCGGGGAGTCTGCGCCGCGGCGGCGCCGGCCACGACGGCCAGCATCGCGGCCAGGACGATGGATCGGGTGTGTGGCATCCGCTGGGCCTTCGTTTGGGTGCACGCCGGGAGTCGCCGCACCGCAGCGCACGTGCCGGGCCGCGCTGCCGGGCGTCGCGGCTCAGGCTCGCGCGCTCATGGACGCGCGATCACGAGACGGTATCCGAGATCGAATTCGGGCTGCCTCAGCAGATCTCCGTGCCGGCGCTCCCACGCGCCGCTCTCGAGATCATCGCGCAGGCGGCTCACCCCGGTTTCGACCTCGCCGATCATCGAGAATGCGGAGATCGCCCCGCGGACACCGTCGTCCAGGTAGGCATGTGGCCGCCGCCAGTATGCCCCGAGAAAGCCATCGGTGCAGTTGTGCGGAACGGGCAGCGGGCGCACGTCGATCTCCCCCAGCACCGCTCGCAACTCCTCGATCGACGGCATGTTGCGGCGATCAATCTCCCTGATGGTGGGAAAGTAGTCGTCCACGAGCCAGAAATCCGACGCCGCCGGATCAAAGGTGACAAGGACGACCCGCCGCCGCGCAACCCGCGCCAGCTCGGCGAGGCCCCGCGCGCGATCGGGCCAGTGGTGCACCGTCAGGATGGCGAGCGCCGCCTCGAACGAGTCGTCCGGGAACGGCAGGTCCGTCGCGCTAGCCTGCACCACCGGCGCGCTCCCCGCGCGGCGTTGCCGGATCATCTCCAGCGACGGTTCCACGGCGACGACGGCACGATCGGACGGCTCATACGATCCCGCGCCCGCGCCCACGTTCACCACACTCGCCGCGTCGCCGAGCGCGCCGAGTATCGGGGCGCCGATCCGGGGGTCGGGTCTGCGGTAGTGGGCGTAGCCTAGGCCGATCTCGTCGTAAAGCTGCGGCATCCGGTCACCTTTCAGGATCGCGGTCGAGGTGCGTCCTCGTACGAATTTCCCGTCCCCTCTGTGTCTCTGTGTGAGGGTAGTTGTGCCTTTCCCAACGTTTCGCGGCTCCGAACGGTATTATGGTGCAGCAAGACACGGGCGCCAGTCGCCCGCACCATTCCGCACACTACGGTAAACGACAATGAAGAGCTACGTTCGATACATGGTCGCGCTCGGGCTTCTGGCCGCCGCGCCGGCGGCCGCGCAGCAGAACGGCCGCCCCGGCGCCGACTCCGTCCGCAACGGGCGCTGGGAGCAGGGTGGAAGGCAGCACCGCCCCGCGTTCCAGGGACTCCTCGCCTATCGCCAGGAGCTGCAGCTCACGGACGCGCAGGTGACACGCCTCCAGGAGATCGGCCGCAGGCTGGAGGAGCGCAACCGGCCCATCCGCGCCCAGCTCGCCGCGCAGCACGAGCAGTTCAAGGCGCAGCGCCGCGCGCAGATGGAGCGGCTGACCCCGGAGCAGCGCCGCGACACCCTGCGCCGCCTGCGCGACGAGGGCCAGCGCCGCGAGGTCCCGCAGGCGATGCGAGCCCCCATGGAGCAGATGCGCGCCAACATCCGCGCGGCGATGGAAGAGGCCCAGGGCGTCCTCAACGCGCAGCAGAAGGAGCGCGCGCGCCAGTTGATGCAGGAGGCGCGGCGCAACCGCGGCGACCGCATGCAGGGCCAGGACGGCCACCGCCGCCGCGGCGGACGGTCGGGCGAGGGACGGCAGGGGCAGCAGGGCGGCACCGGCAGCGCCCGCCCGTGATCCGCGCGGGCGCGGCGAGACCCGCCGTGGCCTTCCCCATCGCCACCGGCGCGGCACCCGCCGCGCCGGACGGCGAGGCGGAGCTGGTCGAGCGCGTCCGCCACGGTGATGGGCGCGCCTTCGACACCCTCGTCACGCGCTACATGCACCGCGCGTTCTCGGTGGCGTTCCGCGTGCTGGGGCAGAAGGAAGACGCCGAGGACCTGGTGCAGGACACCTTCATGGTGGTTCTGCAGCGCATCGACAGCTTCGAGCCGGGGCGGGCGTTCGCGCCCTGGTTCTTTCGCATCCTGGTGAACCGGGGGCTCAACGCCCGCAAGGCACGCGCCCTCCGCACGGTCGACGAGATCCCGGAGACGGCCTCCTCGCAAGGCCCGTCGCCGGAGCGCGAGGCGGAGCGCGCGGAGCTTCGCGAGCGCCTCGCCGCCGCCCTGGACTCCCTCCCGCAGCGCCAGAAGCTGGTGGTGGAGCTGTTCGAGCTGGAAGGGTTCAGCGGACCGGAAATCGCGCAGATCATGGAGATATCGGACGGCACCGTGCGCTGGCACCTGCACGAGGCCCGCAAGGCGCTGCGCCAGGCGCTGGCGCCCTACGAACGGAGCAGAGAAGAATGAACACCGATCCTATTCGCGACCCTGAGCTGGCGGCGCTCCTGCGCTCCGCCACCCCGCAGCCCCCCATGGAAGACGTGGACTGGGAGCGCCTTCGCGGCGTGGCCAACAGCCGCGCGGAGCTGCCGCTGGCCCGCCTGCGCTCGCCCGCACGCCGTCCGCGGCTGCATGCCTGGCTGCCGTTGGGCGCCGCCGCCGGCATCGCCGCGTCGCTGGTCTTCGCGCTGCGCCCCGCCCCCGTTCCCGGCCCCCTGCCGGCGGAGGAGCGCCGCATCGTAGACGCCATCGTGGCCGAGTCGCTCCCGTCGAATGTGGACCAGATGCTCTCGGGCGCGGCGGCCGAGGGTGCACTGCTGGCGGCGGTAGTGGGAAGCTGACTGCGGGGGAATGGGGACTGGGGAATGGGGAATCACCCGCTGTTCCCATTCCCCATTTCCCCACTTCCCCATTCCCCGCCGTTCACGCTTTCGTCTCCGCCGCCACCCCCTCCGCCGCCCTGCGGCCGCGTGCCAGCACCACGGTGCTCGCCAGCACCAGCCCGGCGCCCGCCAGGACCCAGGCATCCAGCCGCTCCCCAAAGAACGCGACTCCCCACACCGCAGCGAACACCACCTGCAGATACGCCACCGCCGTCGCGCGGCCGGCGGGCTCCAGCTGAAGGCCGCGCGTCATGTTGACCTGCGCGATCTGCGTGGCGATGCCGATTCCGGCCAGCACGAGCCACTCCAGCGGCGTGGGCCATACCCACTGCGGCAGCGTGAAGGGTAGAGTCGCGGGAACGGTCACCAGGGGGAAGTAGAAGACGATCACCAGCGGGTTCTCGCCCTTGATGCGGCGGATGGTGACGTACGCCATCGCGCTGCACATCGCCCCGGCCAGCGCGATCAACGCCGCGTGCGGGCTCACCACCGATGCGGCGCCTCCGAGAAGCGCGGCAGGGCGCACGACGAGCACCACGCCGGCCAGGCTCGCCGCCACGCATCCCACCTCGCGCCGTCCCATCCGCTCGCCCAGCAGCCACGCGGCCAGGATCGCGGTGAAGACGGGGTTCGTGTACTGGATGAGGGTGGCCTCCGCGAGCGGGAGGTGCACCAGCGAGGTGTAGAAGAAGGAGAGCGCCGCGAACCCAAAGATCCCACGCAGCACCAGCAGCGGGCGCCGTTCCCGCGCGCCCCACGGCGAGACGCCCGCGCGCAGCACCATGCCGATGCTCAGCACCAGCGTCACCACCCCTCGCACCAGCACGATCTCCTGGCTGGGGAGGTTCCTTCCGGCCGTCTTCACCAGCACCGCCATCACCGAAAACCAGAAGGCCCCCAGCGCCATGTGCCGGACGCCGGAGGCCGCCGTTGCAGCGGGAAGAATCGATGCGCCCTCAGGCGCCGGACGGACCGTGGACATGCGTACCGCGTGCGGGGACAACCGTTTTCGAGCCCCGAAGATAATCCCCGCCCCCCCATCCGTCACCCCCGCCGGAGCTTGTGAGCTTCGGGCGGCGTGGCTACGTTTTCGTGCTTCGCATCCGAATCATTCCGCCGCACGCAGGAACAGCAGTGAATCCTGAACCGCTTCGGGCCCCGGCCCATTCCCATCGCCTCCGCACCTCCCGCATGCGCGACGAGGGTGGCTTCGTCATCCTGGGCGCGATCGTACTGGTCCTGGTGCTCCTGGTGGTGGGCGTCTCGCTGGGCAAGGTGCTCCGCGTGCAGTACCCCGACTCGTACGTGGAGCAGCGCGCCGAGCGCCAGTGGGTCGTCACCGACACCGACGTGCAGCTCGGCGGCCGCCCCGTCGCCCGGCTGCGGCGCGGGGATGCCGTGTGGGCCACCCGCCTCGAGAACGGCGACATCGCCATCACGTCGGACGCGGGGGGCCAGAAGGTGATCGGGTTCGTGGGGGCGTACGCGCTTTCGAACGTGGCGCCGAGGTAGGGGCCCTCACCCCCAGCGTCGCTCCGCGACGCATCCCCCTCCCCCAAAACTGCCTGGGGGAGGGGGTGTTGTTTTCTGTGCGCGCCGTCGGGCGCCCGTGCCCGGCACCGCTCCACCGCCCGCCTTTGCGGCACCGCACCAGGCCCGACGAGACCGCTTCAGCGGTCTTCGCGTCGTTCCAGCCGGGGGCTTCAGCCCCCGGCGCCCACCCCCGGCGCCCAAACACCAACCGGCCCCGCAGCACACCGCCGCGGGACCGGTTTTCACATCCACCCAAAGACCGCAATCAGGCGTGGGCCGCGTGGCCTTCGCCGGGGATCTCCATGAAGCCAGTATCCACCGCCGCCAGCGTCGCGGGCGAGGGGAGGATCGGGAAGGTGCGCAGGAACCAGGTGTAGCAGAAGAGCCACAGCGCCCCGAACCCCAGCGCGATCCCGATCTCCGGCAGGCCTAACGGGAGGTGCTCCACGTGGCCGGACTCGTAGAGCGACGGCACCGTGAGGAGGAAACGCTCCAGCCAGTGGCCCACCAGGATCACCACCGCAAAGGTGCCGAGCACGGCGGGGGTCTTCTTGGGCGGGCGCGTGAGGAGGCCCAGGAACGGCGCCACGAAGATGCACCCCACCGCGATCCTCACCATCGTGGCGAACGGCGCGTGGAAGCGCTGCACGAACCACTCCTGCTCGTGCGGAAGGCCGCCGTACCAGATCACCACGTACTGCGACCAGTTGATGTACATCCAGAACACGGCGAAGGCGAAGATCAGCTTGCCCAGGTCGTGGAACTGGTTCTTGGTGATGAACTCGTCCACCCCGGCGCGCTTGCGGAAGACGACCACCATCAGCGCCGTCATCGCCATGCCGGCGTGGAAGCCGTCGATGAAAAAGATCACCGGGAACATGGTGCTGAACCAGTGCGGCAGCATCGACATCCCCAGGTCGATCCCCAGCATCCCCCAGATGATGGCGTAGCCGAAGGCGAGGAACACCGCCACCTTCGTCATCGTCTCGCGCGAGCGCACGGCCTCCTCGTTCACGCCGCGGAAGTTGCGCGTGATGCGGTCGTACCAGCGGCGCTGCCCGTCCGTCTGCGCGGCGCCGTACACGTCCGGGCGCAGCGCAAGCATGGCGAAGCGGATGGCCAGGCCGTACAGGATGGCGATCCCCAGGTAGTCGCGGATGATCATGAACGGGAGGTTCAGGTACCCGCTCTTCGCCTCCAGCACGTGGTCGCCCGGCGCCGCGTGGACCCAGTGGTGGAAGAGGTGGCCGGCGCCCATCCAGTCCACCGCGAAGAGCACGAAGCTCACCGGGAGGAAGGCCACGCCCGCCAGCGCGAAGCGGCGCAGCGACCACGACCAGCGCGCGTTGGTCAGGTGCAGGGCGACGGTGAGCATCACCATCCCCATGCTCGTTCCCGACCAGAAGATCCAGTTGAAGTGGAACGCCTGCGCGAACCGCTCCGCGCCCTCGTGGCCGTCCAGCAGCGTCATCACCGCCGCGGCCACGCCCAGGAGAAGCGCCACCGCGATCAATCCCAGCAGCGCCCCCGAGGCCTTGGGGAGGGTGCGGAAGGGGATGCGCGTGGGCATCGAGCTCGAATGTCCGGCCATCAGTCAGTATCCTTGCGGGGTCAGCGCGGGCCCTGCGGCTGAGCCGCGGGGGCCGGAGCGTTCAGCGGAGCGGCGGAGTCGCGCGCCGATGCGGGGAGCTGCCCCTGCACCTGGGCCGGGGGCGGAGCACCCACCGCGCCGCCCGGGTTGGGCTGCGCCGTGCCCGTGGCGCCCGCGCGGCGCTGCAGCGCGCGCACGTACTCCACCACCGCCCAGCGGTCCATGTGCGTGACGCGCTCGCCGTACGGCGGCATCAGCCCGCGTCCCGCCTCCACGATGGCGTAGATGTACCCGTCCGAGCGGCCCACCGCCGTGCCGCCGTTCAGCGGCGGCGCGAACGGGAACTTGCCGCCCCCCACCACCGGGCCGTCGCCTGCGCCACTGGGGCCGTGGCAGACGGAGCAGTTGCGGGTGTAGATCAGCTCGCCGCGCACCAGCACGTCGTTGCGCGTGGTGCCCGCGAACGGGTTGCGCAGCGTGGGCGCCACCGAGTCCAGCTGGCTGTTGAGGTACGGGGCCGGGATGTCGCCGTTGGGGCCGGACACGGGCACCGACCCCGGGGCCGGGTTGCGCGGGTCCTCCTGCCACTCCGGCCTCACCGAGCGGCGCATGGTGGCGACCTGCGGCACGGCGTCGTACGCCTTGTCCACGTCGTACATCGCCCAGTCCGTGCACCCGCCCAGCGCCAGCACCAGCGCGCCGAACGCCGCCGTCTTAACGTTGCTCAACGAGCACCTCCTGGGATCCGGCCTCGGTAAAGATGGCCTGGACCTGGTCGTAGCGGTCCTTGGGGACGTGCGCGAACACGCCGAAGTTCCCCGCCGTGAACGACGGGTGGTAGAGCGGCGCCTCCGGAGGGCCGATGTGCGGCAGCCGCGCCAGCAGAAAGAGCCCCGCCACCGTGGAGAGCGCCCCCAGCAGGATCGTGACCTCGAACATGATCACCGAGAAGGCGGGGAGCGCGATGATCTCCTTGCCGCCCACGATCAGCGGCCAGTCCACCGAGGTCCAGGTGGCCAGCGCCGTTCCCGCCGCGGTGCCGGTGAAGGCGCCCGTCAGCGTGAAGAGCCTCACCGGCGACTCCTGCGTACCCAGCGCTTCCTCGATCTCGTGGCGCGGCGTGGGCGAGTAGGTGGTCACCTCGTACCCCTCGTGCCGCAGCCGGCGGATGGCGTCGCACGCCGCGTCCAGGTGGGGAAAGACCCCCAGGACACCCGTCTTCAGCTTGCTCATCGGCGTTCTTCCAGTCCGGAGTACCCGGTGGGCAGCGGCGTGGCGTTCCCCATCTCTTCCGTGTGGTTCACCTGCGGCGCGTGGTCGCCCGCGTGCGGGTTGCGCATGGGCGGCGGCAGCACCTCCTTGATCTCCGCGATGGAGAGCCCCGGCAGGTAGCGCAGGAAGAGGAGGAACCACATGAAGAACCACCCGAAGCTCCCCAACAGGATGCACGCCTCCACCCAGGTGAGGTGGTAGTTCATGAACTTCCACGGCTCGTAGCTGTGCGCCAGCGACGGCACGATGATCACGAAGCGCTCCCACCACATCCCGATGTTCACGAAGATCGAGATGAGGAAGAGGGAGTTCTGGCTGGCCCGGATCTTCTTCATCCAGATCAGCTGCGGGATGATGGCGTTGAAGGTGATCATCGACCACCCCGCCCACCAGTAGTCCCCCGTCACGCGGTCGTAGAAGACGTCGCGCTCGAACAGCTCGCCGCTGTAGTACGCCATGAAGTACTCCATGCCGTACGCGTACCCCACGATGCACGAGGTAAGCAGGAGCAGCTTCGA
>DASVVI010000852.1:0-6473 GCA_036386635.1 Longimicrobium sp. | reverse complement strand
CGTTATTCTGTCATCCTGAGTGACGCGCCTCGCCGTCCTCTGCCGAGCTCCGGATTGTGGCGCGGAGCGAAGGATCTACTGCGCGTGCCGAGGGGCTCGTGGTCGAGCGCCGTCCTCTTGCCTCGCGGGCTAGATCCTTCGTTCACCGCAGCAGGGTGGCGGGTGTGGCGGAGTCTTGTGCAGGCGGCTCGCTCAGGATGACAAAAAGGGGCGTGTACCCGGAGTCCGCGAAGGCGGACTTCGCGTGTTTCCAGCGGCGAATTTATGCGCTCCTGGAAGTTGCCGCGGCCCAGGCCGCATATTCCGCCCTTGGGCGCGAACCTCGCCCGCGAGTCCGCGAAGGCGGACTTTGTGCTTTTGTTGCAGCGAGTTCACTCGCCCGGCTTTCCCCCCCGCCGCAGGAACGCGATCACCACCGGCAGAGCGGCGGCCACGGCGAGGGCGCCGATCCACCACAGCCCGCGCAGCTCGTCGAGGGAAAACGCGGCAGCGTCCACCGGCCCCGCATCGGAGTCGCCGGCGCCGAGGAGGGTGCCGAGCGCGTTGTACAGCGCATGGCACGCCACCGGCACGATCAGCGTGCGCGTGCGGAAGCGGATGGTGGCGAGCACCACCCCGAAGGCGAACGACCCCAGCAGGTCGGCGGGGTGCAGCACCGCGAACAGCGCGGCGGTCGCCACCACCGCCGCCGTGCGTCCCCAGCGACGCGACCAGTCGCGCAGCAGGATGCCGCGGAAGGCGAGCTCCTCCACCACGGGCGCCAGCGCCACCGCGGTCAGCACCTCCAGCACGCCGGCCAGCGGGATGGCGGCGGGCTGCAGGGGGTCGTCGGCCATCCACCCGCCCAGCCGCTCCGGCACCGCCCACGACACCGCTATCAGCTGCAGCCAGATCAGCCCCACCGAGAGCACGAAGAGGGGGATCGCCATGGCGACGTGCGCCCAGGCGCGGCGTTCGCGCGGGCGGCGAAGGAAGCGGCGGAGCCCCCCGCCCTGGCGCCGGGCGAGGCGGGTGATCCAGAACCCCCATCCCACGTACCACACTGCCTGCGCGCCCTCGCTCCACGGGACGCCGGCGCGGATCGCCGTGGCGCCCTCTGCACCGGCCAGGAGCGCCACCAGCACCAGCAGCGGCCATCCCAGCGCATCGCGGATGCGCAGGCGCACGGGCGGCGCGGTGGCTTCCATGGCGGGCGGGGGCTGGGGCGGCAGGGCGTTGCGCACCGGCTGAAGCTACGCCGCCGCCCCAGGCGCTGCAATGAACGCGGGGCGGCCTTTCCGAACCCCGCGAGGCGCGCTATTCGTCCCGCCCGGCCGGAGGAGGTAGGCTCGCGGAAGCAGCGTTTCTGGAGCGTCCTTTGGTTGCCTTGCGCTGGCGGGAGGCAGCGCTCCCGGGCGCAATCGCGGCTTTGCCATGCTCCAGGCTGCTCCTCAGCATCTCCACCGAGGAGTCGCCCGACAGGGCATCCGCCTCCTCGATGAGCCCCTCGCCCACCACGATGGCGTCGAAAAGCTCGCTCAGTTCGATGAGGCCGTAGCTGTAACGCCGTGCCGCATCGTCCAGAACCCTCCAGGCTTTTGCGAACTTCATGTACTCACGGCGCGGGTTCCACAGCGTCATTGCGGCGATGGCGAAGCCGGTGACGATGGTGGCGCCCTTCGTCCAGATGCCCGGCAGTCCGGCGAGCGCCACCAGCGAGCCGAGGATCCCGAGCAGCCCCAGGAGGTTGTGCGCCGTCGTCCCCATGATCTGGCGCCCACGCTTCCAGCTCGTGAGCCGCGCCTGGACTTCCGCTGGAATCTCGCGAATCGGCTCTTCGTTCGACATCGGATGCTCCGCTGCCCCGGGTAAAGGTGGCGCACGCTGGTGAGGAGTCGAAGCGGCCGGTGCGCCGTATGCTGCCGGCGAGCAGGCCGCGCTAGCTCGACAGCTTTGGTCGGCCTGGGGGCCGAAGATTACCAGCCTGCGTCTTGCGGATGGCGCTGCGTGGACTTCCACACAGAGCGCATCAGGAGATTTCGTGGAGCTGACGCAGAACGCGGCGCGGGCGCTGATGGTGGCCGCGCAGGGGCTGGACCGGCGGGCGCGGCGCCGGGCAGGGAAGGCGGACGTGCTGGCGGCGATCCGGCGCATGGGGGTGCTGCAGATCGACACCATCTCGGTGGTGGCGCGCAGCCCGTACCTTGTGCTGTGGAGCCGGCTGGGCGCGTACGAGCCGCGCTGGCTGGACGAGCTGCTGGCCGAGGGAGCCCTGTTCGAGTACTGGGCCCACGAGGCGTGCTTCATCCCCGTGGAGGACTTCGCTCTCTTTCGCCACCGCATGCTCGATCCCGCGGCGATGGGGTGGAAGTACCGCGCCGAGTTCATCCGCAAGAACCGCGAGGCGGTCTACCGCCTGCTGGCCAACGTGCGCGAGCGCGGCCCCGTCCGCTCGGCCGACTTCGAGCGGCGCGACGGCAAGGGCGGCGGGTGGTGGGAGTGGAAGCCGGAGAAGCGGATGCTGGAAAGCCTCTTCACCGCCGGCGAGCTGATGATCGCGCGGCGCGACAACTTCCACCGCGTCTACGACGTGCGCGAGCGCGTCCTCCCCTCGTGGAGCGACGACCAGCTCTCCACACGCGAGGCGGTGGCGCGCGAGCTGGCGCTGAAGGCCGTGCGCGCGCTGGGCGTGGCGAAGGCGAAGTGGGTCGCGGACTACTTCCGCACCTCCAAGCGCGCCACCCCGCCCATCCCCGCGCGCCTGGCCGACGAGGGCGCCCTGCTGCCCGTGCGGGTGGAGGGATGGAAGGAGCCAGGTTACGTCCACCCGGACCACCACGACCTCGCCCTGCGCGCCGCGGCGGGGGAGATCCGGCCCACCCTCACCACCCTCCTCTCCCCCTTCGACCCGCTGGTGTGGGACCGCGCGCGCGACGCGGAGCTGTTCGGCTTCGACTACCGGCTGGAGTGCTACACCCCCGCGCCCAAGCGCCGCTGGGGGTACTTCGTGCTTCCCATCCTGCGCCGCGGCGCGCTCGTGGGCCGCCTCGACGCAAAGGCCCACCGCCGCGACGGCGTCTTCGAGGTCCGCGCGCTCTACCTGGAGCCCGGGGTGCGCCCCACCGACCGCTTCGTGGCCGACGTGGCCGGGGCGCTGCGGGAGTGCGCCGCCTGGCACGGCACCCCCGAGGTCACCGTTCGCCAATCCGACCCTCCTGAGCTTGCCGCGCGTTTGATGCAGCTCGCCGCGCCATCAAACGCCCCAGATACGAGCTGATGTCCCATGGCGTGGCGCTTCCGCTCACAACCGGCCGGATACGCTCAGAACCGGCGCGGTGGAGTGCGGAATGCAGTCAGCGGCCCGCGTAGCCGACTTCCACCCGGAGACGCGACCATGCTCTACACCGACTTCATCCTGTTCGGGCCTGTCGCCGCCGTTCAGGCGACGAGCCAGCGCGGCACCTCAGCTCAATGGGCAGGGGAGTTCCGCCGCAACCTGCTCATGGGCGGAGAGATTCCCCCGCTCGGTTACTTCCTGATCGTCACGCCCGACTCCATCTACCTGTGGAAGGACTCGGATGTGGAGCCCGTCGTCCGCCTTCCCGATGCGGTGATCCCCGCCGCGCCGCACCTTACCCGGTACCTCGACTGTACACGGGTGTGCCTCGACACGGTGGACCCCTCGATCTTCAAGATGATCGTCGATTTCTGGCTTTCGGACTTCGGATATCCGGTGAGCAAGGCAGCCGACATCGCTCTCGCGAATGGCTTCGAGGGAACCGGGTTTATCGAAGCCGTCCGTGGAGGGAGGATGGCGAGGGACGAGGCGGTATGATCGTCTACGTCGAGTCGAACTTCGTTCTCGAGCTGGCGCTGCTCCAGGAGCAGCACGCCGAATGCGAGGCGTTGCTGGAGCTGTGCGCGCATGGGCGAATCCGGCTTCTCCTTCCTTCCTTCGCCATGATAGAGCCCTTCGGTGCGCTCTTCCGGCGTAAGGCGGAGCACAGATCGGTGAAGCTCCCGGTGGATGCGGCACTGAGGGAGCTCGGCCGTACCGCCTCGCTCGCTACGCCGGTGAGTGAAGCGCAGGAGCTGCTGCAACATCTACTCGTGACAAACTCCGACGATGAGCTCCAACGCTGGAAAGATGCGAGGACCCGTATCGCCGCCGTGGCCGAGTTGATTCCATTTGACGAACGCGTGCTCCCGGTGGCGGTGGCTGTCGAGGATCAGTTCAACCTCACCCCACCTGACGCGCTGATCTACGCCTCGGTCCGGAGCCACCTGAAACAGACGCGCCCGCCTCGGAGCTGCTTTTTGAACAGGAATGCGAAGGACTTCAAGACACCGGGGCTCGTGACAGACCTGGAAGCGCTCGGTTGCAAGTTTCTTCCGGCGTTCGATCAGGGGCTGAGCTTCGTGATGGGGATGCTGGGACGGAACTGACTGTAGGGAGAAACCATCACACAGAGAGCACAGAGGGAACCTCAAGACGCAGAGAAATCCTTCTGCCGTTCTTGCGGTTCGCTCCGTGTCTCTGTGTCTCTGTGTGAGGCTGTTGTTCCCTACCAGGTCGCCGGGAGGGGCGTGCTGGTGGTGTCGGTGCCGGTGCTGTCGCGCGGCTCGGGGCGCTTGGGCGGGAAGCAGACGCGCTTCCTCTCGCCGCGGGTGAGCACCCAGGTGCAGCGGC
The DNA here is from genome assembly GCA_036386635.1 of Longimicrobium sp. Classification (GTDB taxonomy): domain Bacteria; phylum Gemmatimonadota; class Gemmatimonadetes; order Longimicrobiales; family Longimicrobiaceae; genus Longimicrobium. The sequence goes on along the minus strand of DASVVI010000852.1, from coordinate 1,804 downwards.
CGCGCGTGGAGTTCACCAGCACGCCCAGGCCGGGGCGCAGGGTGGGCTGCGGACCGAAAGTGCGCTGGGGAGTGTCGGGCGCGCACGCCGAAAGGAGCGCGACGGTGGCGAGGGCGGCGAGGCGGAGCATGCGAGTTCCTTCGATGACGGATTCAGCGGACGCGAGGGCGGCACGGAGGGTGCCATGCGCTCCCGCTTCACTCAACAGCGAGGAGGCGCCATGGCGGCCCAGTACAGAACCAAGGGGTGCATGACGAGCATCCTGCTCTCGGTGGTGCTCACCATCGTGCTCAACGTGCTGCTGCGGGCCTGCTCCACGCAATGGTGACGTTCAGGGCGCGGCCCGGATGCGGACGGTCCGCTCCAGCTCGTCGCGCGCCTGCAGGACCTTGCGGCGGATGTCCATGGGCAGCCGCGGGTTCTCGGCCAGGAAGCGGTCCACCACGGCCAGCGCTTCCGGCGTCGTCTGCCCGCCGATGAAGGCGTTCACCCAGCGCGGGAGGAAGAAGATCCGGCGGTTGTCGCGGATCCACTCCAGCCGGTCGAGCGATGCGCGCAGGTGCGGGAGCGACAGGTCGGCTCGGGCGGGGTCGTTGAAGGCGCCCAGCGATGCCGTGGCCCACTCCTCGTTGAGCTGCGGATCGTCCAGGTAGCGCCGGAAGTACTCCGTGCGCGCGGCGGCGGTGGGGATCGCGGCGCCGGCCACGAATGCACGGCGCGGTCCCTCGGCGCCGGTGTCGCGCGCGGCCTCGGCGGCGATCAGCGCGGCGGGGTTCGGCTCGCCCAGCGCGGCGAGGGCGCCCACAATGGACCAGCGCGTCGGCTGCTGCACCGGCTTTCCATCGAACTGCTTGCGTTCGGCCAGGTACTCGCGCAGCAGCGCGCGGCCGGCATCGGTGCGTACGGTGCCGACCAGCGCGTCCAACGAGGCCTTTCGCATCCCGTACGGCAGGCTCGCGTCGTCCGCGCGGGCGGCGAGGAGGCGCTCCCATGCCGGCGCCACGCGGACGGCGTCGTTCGGGCGCAGGTAGAGGGTGAGCGCGGTGGAGGCGCGGCCGAGCACGGCATCCGCAATCTGCTCGTCGCGCTCGCGCGGGAGCTCGCGGATGGCGGTCTCCACGAAGCGCGCGGCGGGCATGCGGCCCTCGCGCACGCGGTCCCAAAGCGCGCCCCAGAGCTGCGCGCGCAGGAGGTCGTCGCGGGTGGCGCCCACGTTCGCCGCCACGCGCTCGGCGCTGCGGTCGTCCAGCAGGAAGAGGCCGTAGCCGTAGTCGCCGTCGTTGCTCCACACGTAGTCGGGCAGCGGGAGCCCGGCGGCGCCCTCCACGACGGTCGTCGTCCCCGCGAAGGTGACGGGGAGGACGACGTCTTCGCGGTCGTGGTACGCCAGCCGCACGCGAACCCGCCCTGGCCACCATCCGCCCGGATCGCCCGGGAGAGCGCGCGCCGGGCGCTGTACCAGACGCAGCGCGCGGATCTTCCCTGCATCCGCCTCCATCTGCGTCTCCACGACCGGCATTCCGGCGCGCAGGATGTACTGCTCGCCGAACTGCTTGAGCGGCGTGCCCGATTCTTCCTCGACGGCTGCCAGGAGGTCGCGCCAGGTGGCGTTGGAGTAGGCGTGGCGGATGAGAAAGGTGCGCACCCCCCTGCGGAACGCGGAGTCGCCCACCAGGAAGTTGAGCTGCTTCAGGATCGACGGCGCCTTGTTGTAGACGATGGGGCCGTAGTTGCTCTTCGCCAGGTCCAGGTTCGCCAGCTCCTGCCACACCGGCGTGGTGCCCGAGGTGGCGTCGGTGGCGTA
>DASVVI010000851.1:0-1716 GCA_036386635.1 Longimicrobium sp. | reverse complement strand
GGATCGGGGTGGGGGCGAGGGCGGGCAGACACGCAGGTCTGCCCCTACCGGCGTCGGTGTGCCGAGTCGGGCGGCGGCGTGGCGGCGGGCACGGACGCGATAAATCGCGCCCCTGCCTCCCCGGCATTCCGCTACAGGGGCGGATCTCGCCGCGGAGTCCGCGCAGGCGGACTTTGTGCTGTTGTTGCAGCGAGTTCACTCGCCCCACCACCCCCCACCACTGGCGCCGAACGCCGCTTCGCCGCAGTTTACGCGGCTTCCCGCGACGATCCGCTTTCCTGATGTTTCTGCCTGTGCCACCGTCCTCCCCACTCCTGGAACTCGACGCCGTGGTGATCGGCAGCGGCTTCGGCGGCGCGATGGCGGCGTGGGAGCTGGTGGCGGCCGGGCTGCGGGTGGCGATGGTGGAGCGCGGCGGATGGGTGGAGCGCGGCCCGCAGAACTGGGCCGGCGAGGGCGCCTTCGTCCGCACCCCCGCGTACGCCCCCGACAGCGCCTTCCGCGTCCTCCAGGGCCGCCGCTGGGCCGAGCAGAACCTGTGCACCTGCGTGGGCGGACCCTCGGTGTACTACGGCGGCTCGTCGTTCCGCTTCCGCCAGCGCGACTTCGATCCCGCGCTGGAGATCGTGGGGGACTCGGGAGCGGCGTGGCCCTTTGCGTACGACGCGCTGGAGCCGTTCTACACGCAGGCCGAGCGCCTGCTGGGAGTGGCCGGCGCCGCGGGCACGGACCCCACCGAGCCCCCGCGCAGTGCGCCTTACCCGTACCCGCCCTCCCCGCTCGTGGCCCCGTCGCGGCGGATCGAGGCGGCGGCGCGGTCGCTGGGGCTGCACCCGTTTCCCATCCCGCTCGCCATCAACTACGCGGCGGAGACGGGGTGCCGGCGCTGCACCACCTGCGACGCCTTCGCCTGCGCCATCGGGGCCAAGAACGACATCGCCACGCGGATGGTGCCCGAGCTGGTCATGCGCGGGATGCAGCTCTTCACCGACACCCTGGCCGTGCGGCTGGTGGCCGAAGGGGACCGGATCGCCGCCGTGGAGTGCCGCAACCGCGCCACGGGGGAGCCGCTGGTGCTGCGCGCGGAGAGCTTCGTGGTCGCCGCGGGGGCGCTCGCCACGCCGCACCTCCTGCTGGCGTCGGGGCTGGAGCGGATGAACCCGGCCGGGCACGCGGTGGGACGCTACCTGATGCGCCACTGCAACGCGATGACCTACGGCGTCTTTCCGCGCAATCCGAATCCCGGCAACGAGCACCACAAGCAGCTCGCCATCCACGATTTTTACTTCGGGGTGGATGAAAAGGATGCGCCGAGAGGCAAGCTCGGCAACATGCAGCAGGTGATGGGTCCGCCCGCCGCGATGCTCGAAGTCGGTCTGCCGAAGCCGATCGCGCGCATGGCGACGCCGCTGGTGGAGCACATGACGGGGCTCCTTTCCATCGCCGAGGACCAGCCGCGGGCGGCGAACGGCGTGCGCATCGACCCGGCCGCAATCGACCGCTTCGGGCTCCCGCGCATGAGCGTCACATCGCTCTACTCCCAACGAGACCTGGCCGCCCGCGCCGCGTTGGTGAGGCGCGCGAAGAAGATCCTGCGCCGCGCCGGCGCGTGGGGGACGGCGACGTGGAAGGTGAGCACCTTTTCGCACGCCGTGGGCACCGTGCGCATGGGCGACGACGAGCGCACCGCCCCGCTCGACCCCGACTGCCGCTTCC
>DASVVI010000850.1:0-14837 GCA_036386635.1 Longimicrobium sp. | reverse complement strand
CCCTCCAGGGCCGCGGCACGACGCCGGAGACCTTTGCGGGCACCGTCGCCTTCCGCGCGGAGCCGGGGTCGCTGATCGGGCGCTACCCGCTGCAGACCGGGCTCGCGCGGCTGGAGGCGCGCGGCGGCATCCTGCGGGTCGACACGCTGGACTTCGCGCTGCGCGGCGCGCGCTTCTCGGCCACGGGGGCGATCGGGCTCACGACGCCCTCGCCCACGCCGCTCCAGTTCGCGCTGAACGCGCCGGACCTGGCGCTGCTCCGCCCCATCATCCCCGGCGGCGATACCCTCCCCGACCTGGCCGGCGCGCTGACGGCTTCGGGTACGATCACGGGAACCGTCAAGGCACCCACGGTCGCCGCGAAGGGCAACGCGCGGGGCCTCCGCTACGGCACCATGGCGGCCGGGACGCTGGCCTTCGACGTGAACGGCCTGCGCTCGGGCACCGCGTGGAGCGGGGGCGTCAACGTGGAGGGCACCGCGCTCGAATACGGTACCCAGCGGCTGGATGAGCTGCGGCTGAACGCCGTTCTGGCGCCGGGGAGCAGCACCTTCACCCTGGCCGCACGACGCGATCCCAATACCGACATCGCCGCTTCCGGCAGGCTGGAGCTGGACGGGGCGACGCCGGTGGGCGCGATCTTCGACACCCTCGCGCTGCGCCTGGGCGACTCGCGCTGGGAGCTCGGGCAGCGCGCACGCCTCGGCTGGGGCGACCGCGGGCTGGCGGTGGAGAACTTCGCCCTGCGCCGCGCGGATGGCGGGCGCGGGCTGATCGAGGCGGACGGCGCCCTCCCGACGACGGGCGTCGCGGACCTGCGCATCGGCATTACCGACCTGAGCCTGGTGGACGTGCGCCGCCTGGCCCCCAACACCGCCGTGCCGGATCTGGCGGGCGCGCTGAACCTGAAGGCGGCCATCACCGGCCCCGTCGCCGCGCCGCTGATCACGCTGGACGCGCGGGTGGACTCGCTCCTGGTGCGTGGCTTCCGCCTGGACCGCTTCGCCCTGGTGGGCCGCTACGCCGCCGGGCGCATGGACGTCACCGGCGACGCGCAGATCGGCGGGCGCCAGGTGATGGAGCTGCGCGCCGGCGTCCCCATGGTCGTCTCGCTGGGCGGCACCGTCCCGCAGGTGGAGCTGGCGCGCGACGGTGCGCTCACCGCCTCCTTCAACGCCGATTCGCTCCCGCTGGCGCTCCTCGCCTCCGCCGTCCCGACTATCGAGAACGCGGAGGGCGTGGCCCAGGCACGCGTGCAGGTGACGGGGACGCTGCGCAGGCCGCGCGTGAGCGGCGGGGCGCAGCTCAATGGCGGCGCGATGACCGTCGTCCCGCTGGGGGTGCGCTGGACCGGGATCGCCGGCCAGGTGACGCTGGATGGCAACCTGGTGCGGCTCGACTCGCTCGTAGCCCACTCCGCGGACGGCCGCGCCCGCGTGGACGGCACCGTGCGCCTGGACGATCCCGCGCGCCCGGAGATGTACATCCGCCTGGCGATGGACAACTTCCAGCTGATCGACAACCGCGAGATGGCCGAGCTGGAGGTGGACGCGGCGCTCGCCATCTCCGGCCGCTTCCCCAACACGGTCGCCACGGGCAGCGTCCGCATCGAGGACGGCACCATCTACCTCCCCGAGCTCGGCGCCGAGCGCGAGGCGGACATCCTGGGCGCCGAGGTGGGCGAGATCGGCGCGGACACGGTGAGCGCTCCGGCGGGAGCCTCGGCGCTGCTCGCCGCGCTGCGCCCGCGCAACCTGCGCGTGGCCATCGGCGACAACGTCTGGCTCCAGTCGCCCGACGCGCGCATCCAGCTGGGCGGCGAGCTGCTGGTGGACCAGCCGCCCGGCAACCCCACTTTCTCCGTGTACGGGGACCTGGAGGCGCGCCGCGGCACCTACACCGTCGCCATCGGCCCCATCGAGCGCGAGTTCGAGATCCAGTCCGGCGTGGTGCGCTTCTACGGCACGCAGGAGTTCAACCCCGGCCTGGACATCCTGGCCGAGTACCAGGTGCGCGACCCCGAGCTGGGCGGCGAGGACATCACGGTGCAGGTGCGCCTCACCGGCACCGTGCAGAACCCGCAGGTCGCGCTGAGCGCCAACACGCGCCAGCCCCTGCCGTCCTCGGAAATCGCGTCGCTCCTCGTCTTCGGCCGCCAGAGCGCCACGGCCGGCACGGCGTTCGAGGCGCTGTCGAGCCAGATCGTGGGCGGCGTGTTCCTGGAAGAGTTCCTGGGCAACCTGATCACGCGCGAGCTGGAAGAGCAGCTGATCCAGACAGGCCTGGTGGACTTCGTGCGCGTTCGCGCGCGGCCCAGCGGGGCCGGGTTCGGGGCGTTCAACGTGTCGTCCGGCGCCAGCATCTTCAGCGCGGTGTCGCTGGAGGCCGGCAAGGAGCTGGTGGACGACGTCTTCCTGACGGGCCAGATCTTCAACATCTTCTCGACCGAGAACGGGGCGCGCCGCTTCGGCCTGGCGCTGGACTGGGAGATCACGCGCACGCTGAGCCTGCGCCTCGCGGTGGAGCCGGTGCGCCGCGACCCGATCCTGCAGCAGAACCTGCGCAACCGCGACTACCAGGGCTCGCTGGACGTGCGCCGCCGCTGGGAGTACGGCCGCTCCCGCAAGCGCGACGAGGCGATCCAGCGTCCGCGCCCGCGCACCGAGCCCGCGCCGGGGGAGAAGTCGACCCCCACCGGCCTCCCGCCGCCCCCACCCCCGCCGGAGAACGTCTCCACGACCCCTCCGGCACCTCCGTGACGCGACGCCCCCGGATGCTCAAAAGGCATCCGGGGGCGTGGTGTTTTTGGGAGGGGGAATCCCTGATCCCGGCGGTTGAAACCGCTGCAACAACCGCGGTAAACCTGCCTTCGCAGGTTTGGGGGGCGGGAGCCGCGCACACACCGGGCGCGGACCACCGGGGGCTAAAGCCCCCGGCTGGAACAACGGGAAGACCGCTGAAGCGGTCTCGCAGGGCCGAGGCCGCTGCCCGGGGGCCAACCGCCCGTGCCCGGCGCGGCTCCGCCCACTGTCGGCGCACACCGATACCCGTAGGGGCAGACCTGCGTGTCTGCCCGCCCTCGCCCCCACGACGATCACCGCTGTACGGGGACAAATCCCGTAGGGGCAGCCCCACGTGGCTGCCCGTGCCCGCCGCCCCGCCGAACCCCGCCCCGACACGCAGGCCAAAAAAAATCCCCTCTCCCACAGCGATTCGTGGGAGAGGGGCGAAGCTGTAGGCCCGTGGGTGAGCGCGCTAGCCCGCGTACGGCGTGGTCCGCGCCTGGGCGCCGGAGTCGAGCTGGCGGCGGAAATCCGCGTCCTCCTGCAGCGCGCCGACGTTGCGGTCGATGCTGTGCAGGTGCTCCTCCAGCAGGGCGATCCGCTGCTCCATCAGCGCAACTTTTTGCTCCTCGCCCTTCATCTCCTTCACGCGGGCAAAGGCTTCGACGATCGGCTTCAGGGCGAAGCGCGCGGTCAGGCCGATGACGGGGACCAGCACCACCATGATGCCGAGGGTGACCGCGATCAGTCCGGTCAGGGCTCCAATGTCCATGATCTCAGGCTCCGGGGGAGGGGTGGGGAGGGAGGAGAAGTCTCCTCACGGGAACGGCGAGTGGGCGAACGTTGCGGTGCCCCGTAAACTCGCCAGGTGGAGCAGGGTACGGATGGGCGCGGGCCCAGGATTCAATCACAAGTACAATGTCACGCGGAGACACGGATGATGGGCAGCTCAACAGCCCTTCTCCGTCGTCTCTCCTCTGCGTCTCCGCGCCTCCGCGTGAGCCAGGCAGTTGCCGTTCAGCTCGCGGCCTCAGAAGGCAGGTTCGACCCCGCGATCCTCGGCAGGATGCCACGCACCAGCGCCGCCAGACGGTCACGGACGCGGGCGCCCACCTCCATCACCTCGTCGTGCGAAAGATGCGAGCCGCCCAGCCCCGCGGCCAAGTTCGTGATGCACGAGATCCCGAAGCAGCGCACCCCCAGCGCACGCCCCACGATCACCTCGGGGACGGTCGACATCCCCACCGCGTCGGCGCCCAGGCGGGCGAGCATGCGGATCTCGGCGGGCGTCTCGTAGCTGGGGCCGGGAAGGCCGGCGTACACACCCTGCGAAACCGGGATGCCCAGCTCCAGCGCCACCTCCTGGGCGATGCGGCGGAACTCCGAGTCGTAGGGGTCGCTCATGTCCGGGAAGCGCTGCTCACCCGGCAGAACGGCGCCGATCAGCGGGTTGCTCCCCATCAGGTTGATGTGGTCGGCGATGATCATCAGGTCGCCCGGTGTCATCCCGGGGCGCACGCCGCCGGCCGCGTTGGTCAGGAGCATGACCTCCGCCCCCAGCGCCACCAGCGCGCGGACGGGTAAGGCGACGTCGCGCGGCTGCCATCCCTCGTACAGGTGAAAGCGGCCCTGCATCGTCGCCACTTCGACGCCGGCCCAGCGCCCCACCACCAGCGTCCCCGCGTGGCCCGCGAGCTCCTGCGTGCGCCGCGGAAAGCCGGGGATGTCGCCGAAGGGGATGCGCACGGCGTCCTCGATCTCGTCGGCCAGGCCGCCGAGGCCGGAGCCGAGCACCAGGATGGCGTGCGGCGCGCGCGTCACCCGCTCGCGCAGAAAGGTGATGGTGTCGTGGATGTCGTTCGCGGGTCCGGCCGTCATCGCTCCTCCGGGAAAGGTTGAGCCGGCAACTTGGATGCGCCGCCCGCGTCCGTCAACGGCGCCGTGCCCGCTCCACGAACTCCACCGTCGTCGGCTTGCGCGGCACCTGCACCAGCGAGAGGGGCACGGTGCTGATGCCGCCCCCCGGCACCGGCCTGCTGGTGCGGCTCTGGAGGATCACCGCCGTCACCGTGTCGCCGCGAAAGTAGAGCGAATCCACCGATACGTAGCCGCCGGGGAGCGTCCCCTGCGTCGCCACGATCACCAGGTGGGTGTTGAAGTCCACCGGCCGCAGCGCGCGGTCCGGCAGACCGCCGTACGCGCGCACCGCCGCCCACTCGCCCTCCGTGCGCACGACGCAGCGCAGCGGCACGCGAAAGCGCGTCCCCCCTTGCGCGTACCCCGACCACGCCAGCGCGGGGAGCGGACGCGTCCACCGGTAGTCGCGCGGCGCGTACGTCTTTGCGACGGCCCCGCCCGCGCGCTCGCCCTGGCAGAATCCGCGCAGCGCCTCGGGCACCGCCGCGTCCCCCGCATCCGGCGCGAACGCCACCAGCCGCGGCGGCTCGGGCGGTGCTTCGGGAGGCGGACGCGCTCCAGGCGAGCAAGCGGCGAGGAACATTGCAGCGAACAGAGGGTGGCGCATCGTGATGGGACGCTTGGATCGCGCTGGCAGCCGGCGTGTCAGGCTGCCGACTTGCCGGCTTCGGCAGGCTTCGGCGGGTCTACGAGCCGATCGCGATACTGCTCCTGGAGCTCCATGTAATACTCCGCCAAGCGCACTGGATCGTGCCCGAACCGCGCGGAGATTTCGTGGCGCACCCGGCGAACCTCGTCCACAATGGGATCAGGAGTTGGCATCGTTCTCTCCAAGCAGCTCTGTGGCCACGTACACTCTGGGCCTGATCATCCCACAAAGATACATCAGACCGCTCGGAACCGCACTCCGTGTCCATGCGCCACAATGGCGGACGGCTGCGCTGTCTCTGCCAAAAGCACAGGAAAACCAGTACTTCGCGCGGCACGCCCGTTGCCTTTTCCTCGGTCGTTCGGCGCGCCGCGGTGCGTGATGCACGGCGGTCCGCGCGCCGATTTCAACGCAAACCAACTACGTCAGGAGACCCATGGCTAAGGTCATTGGGATCGATCTTGGGACCACCAACTCCGTGGTCGCCGTCATGGAAGGCGGCGACCCGGTGGTGATCCCCAATGCCGAAGGCGGGCGCACCACCCCCTCGGTGGTCGCCTTCACCAAGGACGGGGAGCGCCTGGTGGGCCAGGTGGCCCGCCGCCAGGCGATCACCAACCCCACCAACACCGTCTTCTCCATCAAGCGCTTCGTGGGCCGCAAGGCCGGCGAGGTGAGCGAGGAGCAGAAGAAGGTGCCGTACAAGGTCACGTCGGGGGCCAACGGGATGGCGCAGGTCGAGATCCCCAACACGGGGAAGACCTACACGCCGCCCGAGATCTCGGCGATGATCCTCCAGAAGATGAAGCAGACGGCGGAGGACTATCTCGGCCAGACCGTCACGCAGGCCGTCATCACCGTGCCCGCGTACTTCAACGACGCGCAGCGGCAGGCCACCAAGGACGCCGGCAAGGTGGCGGGCCTCGAGGTTCTTCGCATCATCAACGAGCCCACCGCGGCCGCGCTGGCGTACGGGCTCGACAAGAAGAAGGATGAGAAGATCGCCGTGTACGACCTGGGCGGCGGCACCTACGACATCTCGGTGCTGGAGCTGGGCGAGGGCGTCTTCGAGGTGAAGGCCACCAACGGCGACACCCACCTGGGCGGCGACGACTTCGACCAGCGCGTGATCGACTGGCTCGTGGAGGAGTTCCGCAAGGACCAGGGGATCGACCTCTCCAAGGACCCCATGGCGCTCCAGCGCCTCAAGGAGGCCGCGGAGAAGGCGAAGATGGAGCTGTCGACCACCATGTCGACGGACATCAACCTCCCCTTCATCACGGCGACGCAGGAAGGGCCCAAGCACCTGAACGTGACGCTGAGCCGCGCCAAGTTCGAGTCGCTGGTGGACGACCTGGTGCAGCGCACCATCGGGCCGATGGAGAAGGCGCTCAAGGACGCGGGGCTGAAGCCGGGCGAGATCGACGAGGTGATCCTGGTGGGCGGCTCCACCCGCATCCCCAAGATCCAGGAAGTGGTCAAGAGCTTCTTCGGCAAGGACCCGCACCGCGGTGTGAACCCGGACGAGGTGGTGGCCGTGGGCGCGGCGATCCAGGGCGGCGTGCTGGCCGGCGAGGTCAAGGACGTGCTGCTGCTGGACGTGATCCCGCTGTCGCTGGGCATCGAGACGCTGGGCGGCGTGTTCACCAAGCTGATCGAGCGCAACACCACGATCCCCACCAAGAAGAGCGAGACGTTCTCGACGGCCGAGGACAGCCAGACCACGGTGGAGATCCACGTGCTGCAGGGGGAGCGCGAGATGGCGATGTACAACAAGACCATCGGCAAATTCCAGCTCACGGGGATTCCGCCCGCACCGCGCGGGATGCCGCAGGTGGAGGTCACCTTCGACATCGACGCGAACGGCATCCTGCACGTCTCCGCAAAGGACCGGGCGACGGGCAAGGAGCAGAAGATCCGCATCGAGGCCAGCAGCGGGATGAGCGAGGCGGAGATCGAGCGGATGGTCAAGGACGCGGAGGCCCACGCCAGCGAGGACAAGGGGCGCCGCGAGGCCGTGGAGGCCCGCAACCAGCTCGACTCCATGGTCTACCGCGTGGAAAAGGACTCGGCCGAGTGGCAGGACAAGCTGGACGAGTCCGCCAAGACGGCGCTGAACGAGGCGATGGAGCGTGCCCGCAAGGCGCTGAAGCAGGATGACCTGGGCGAGGTGCGCGGGGCAACGGAGGCGCTTCAGCAGGCCTTCGCCGCGGCGGGCGCCAGCATCTACGCGGCGCAGTCGGCGTCGGCCGAGGCGGGCGCGGATGCGGGCTTCTCGGGCGGCGCCACGGCCGGCGCCGGCTTCGAGGACGATGCCACCGACCGCGCCACCGTCCCGCAGGACGACGTGATCGAGGCGGACTACGAGATCGTCGAGGACGACAAGAAGTAACGGCGGTGCGTGAGTGCGTGAGTGCGTTAGTGCGTGAGTGCGGGGGCGGCGCCAGGTACGGTGCCGCCCCCGCTTCCGTAGCGGGCAGTCTCAACTAACGCACTAACGCACTCACGCACTAACGCACTTCCCCCGGGCCGGTGTTTTGCAGCCGGTTCGGGAACCGGAGCCGTGCGGCGGGTTACTTGGTGGGAGCCCTCCGGTACCCCTCTTCATTACGAGCGTGCAATGTCCGAGCGCCGCTTCAACCGTACCCACGTCGCCGGCCTGACCGCCGGCGCCTTTGCCGGCGGACTGCTGCTGGCTTCCGGTCTACAGTTCACCCCCGGAATGCACGCCGAGGCGCTGTTGCAGACGCCCGCCCAGCCCACGCGGCAGGACGTGCGCCCCGTGGCCGAGCTGAGCCAGGCGTTCATCAGCATCGCCGAGTCGGTGACGCCCGCCGTGGTCGCCATCGAGATGGAGCGCGTTGGACGCCGGACGTCGAACCGCCGCGACATCCCCGAGGAGCTCCGCGACATGCTCCCCTTCGACGTGCCGGACGGAGGCGGGGGGCGCGGGCCGCAGCAAGGGAGCGGCTCCGGGTTCATCATCAGCCCGGACGGCTACATCATCACGAACAACCACGTGGTGGAAGGGGCGGACAAGATCACCGTGGTGCTGAGCGACAACCGCAGCTTGGTGGCCCGCGTCGTCGGCCGCGATCCCAACACGGACGTGGCGGTGATCAAGGTGGAGGGGAGCGGCTTCCCCGTGGTGCGGCTGGGCACGAGCGACGGCACCAAGATCGGCGAGTGGGTGCTGGCCATCGGCAACCCGCTGGACCTGGGGACGACGGTCACTTCCGGCATCATCAGCGCCAAGGGCCGGCCGCTCCCCATCCTCCGCGAGAGCACGGGGAGCCGGTGGGCGATCGAGGACTTCATCCAGACCGACGCGCCCATCAACCCCGGCAACTCCGGCGGGCCGCTGGTGAACCTGCGCGGCGAGGTGGTGGGGGTGAACTCCGCCATCGCGTCGCCCACGGGCTTCTACGCGGGGTACGGCTTCGCGGTGCCCATCGACCTGGCGCGCAAGGTGGCGGACGACCTGATGCGCTACGGCAAGGTGCGGCGCCCGGCGCTCGGCATCACGCTCAAGGACGTGCGCCCCGAGGACGCCGAGGTCTTCCACCTTCCGCGCATCGCCGGGGTGGTGGTGAACGACCTGACGCCGGGGACCAGCGCCGCCCGCGAGGCCGGCATCCGCCAGGGCGACGTGATCGTGGGGGTGAACGGAGCCGAGGTGGAGCGCACCGGCCAGCTTCAGCGCCTGGTCGCGACGCATCAGCCCGGCGAGACCATCACGCTGGACGTGATCCGCGGCGGGGAGCGACGCCAGGTTCGCGTGCGGCTGGCCGAGGCGCCCACCGAGCCGGAGCAGCGCGCCGAGCGCGAGGTGACGGCGCCGGTGCAGCCCGTGCGCAACGACGTGGCCCGCCAGCGCCTGGGCATCACGGTTGAGCCGCTCACCGCCGCGCTCGCCAAGCAGTACGGTCTCCGCTCCACCAGCGGCGTCGTCGTGGCCGAGTCCGACCGCTCCGGGCCGGCCGGGCGCCAGGGGATCGGGCGCGGCGTGCGCATCGTCTCCGTGGACGGGCAGCCGGTGAACGACGTCGCCACCTTCCGGCGGCTGGTGGAGCGCAAGCGCGCCGGGCAGGTGGTCTCGCTGGTGCTGGAGTTCAACAGCGGCCAGCAGGGGATCGAGAACATCCGCCTCGCGGAGTAAGCTCGGCCGATACGATACAGGCGGCCGCTCCCGGTGCCGGGGGCGGCCGCTCTCGTTTTCGCGGGGGACGGCGGGGGCTCACGCGGAGGCGCGGAGACGCAGAGAGAGCACCGAGTCCTCGTCCGTGCCTCCCCGTCTCCGCGTCTCCGCGTGAGATTGCTGTTCCCGCGGAGCCGTGATACCCGAAAGGTTGAGATTGGAGAGGGGGGGAGGTTATCTTGTCGCGCCGGAGCGGGCCCGCTTGGTGGAATCGGCAGACACAGCAGCCTTAGGAGCTGCCGCCGCAAGGCGTGGGGGTTCAAGTCCCTCAGCGGGCATCCTGCACAGCACGAGTTTCCAGTTGTTCCATCGTCGCCGTATTCAACCGTTTGCCGGATAAAAGCACGGAATGGCCGCAGAGACTACTTCGACCGACCTTCGCATCGACGTCCAGCAGCCCGAGTCGTGGAGCCGCCGCCTGGCGGTGACCGTGCCGCGGGAGCGCGTCAAGCGCATTCGCCAGAGCGTGGCGTCGCAGCTCTCGCGCAACGTGCGCCTTCCCGGCTTCCGCAAGGGGAGCATCCCCGCGTCGCTGGTGGAGAAGCAGTTCGGGCCCGCCATCGAGCAGGAGACGGTGGACCGGGTGATCCAGGAGAGCTACAAGGAGGTCCTGGAGAACGGCGACTTCCAGCCCATCACCCAGGGCGTGGTGGAGAACGTCCACTACCACCCGGGCGAGGACCTGACCTTCGAGGTCCACTTCGAGGTGCAGCCCGTCATCCAGATCACCAACACCGCCGGCTTCACCGTGCAGCGCCCCCCCGCCGAGGTCACCGACGCGGACGTGGAGGGCGTGATCGAGCGCATCCGCGCCGAGCGCGGCACCGCGCGCGTGCTGGAAGAGGGCGTGGCGGACCAGGGCGACGAGGTGACGGTGGAGATCACCGACCTGGACGCGGTGGAGGAGAGCGAGGACGCGGGCACTCGCCCCTTCCGCTTCACCCTGGGCGAGGGGCAGGCGATCCCCGACATCGAGGACGCCATCCGCTCCCTGGCGCCCGGCGCCGACGGCGAGTTCACCGTGCGCTACCCCGCCGACTTTCCGGACGAGGAGCTGCGCGGCCGTGAGCAGCGCCTGCGCATCGCCCTGCTCGAGCTGCGCCGCCGCGACCTTCCCGCCATGGACGACGCCTTCGCCCAGTCGCTGGGCGAGTTCGAGTCGGTGGACGCCCTGCGCGAGCGCATCCGCGCCGACCTTGAGGGCGAGAAGCACCGCAACTCCGAGGCGGCGATGCGGGCCGCGCTGGTGGAGCAGGTGCTGGCGGCGAACTCCTTCGAGGTTCCCCCCTCCATGGTGGACCGCTACCTGGGCTTCATGACGGGCGAGGCGCAGCAGGACCCCAAGAAGATGCCCAAGCGGACCCCCGAACAGGAGGAACGCTTCTCGCAGATGCGGCTGATGATGCGCCCGCAGGCCGAGGCCGCTCTCAAGCGGATGCTGGTGGTGGAGCACCTGGCGGACCGCGAGGGGCTGCGCGCCACCTCCGACGAGGTGGACGCCCGGGTGGAGAAGCTGGCCGAGGAGCACGGCATCTCCCCCAGCGACGCTTACATCCAGCTGGAGAAGGGCGGCCAGATCCAGGCGCTGGAGAGCGAGATCACCGAGGACAAGGTGTTCGAGTACCTCCGCTCGCAGAACACCGTCGCCTGAAGCGGCGGGCGCACGCAGGGGCCGTCCCACGGGGCGGCTCCGCAGCAACCCACCGTACTTTCATCAGCGCTTAAAGGGTCATGGCCATCTATCCGCCGTACGTGATCGAACGCTCCAGCAGGGGGGAAAGGAGCTACGACATCTTCTCCCGCCTGCTGATGGACCGCATCGTCTTCCTGGGGAGCGGGATCAACGACGACGTCGCGAACATCATCATCGCGCAGCTCCTTTTTCTCCAGGCGGACAACCCGGAAAAGGACATCCACGTCTACATCAACTCGCCGGGTGGCTCGGTGTACGCGGGTCTGGCGATCTACGACACGATGAAGTTCATGTCGTGCGACGTGAACACCTACTGCATGGGCTTGGCGGCCAGCATGGGATCGTTCCTCCTCGCGGCGGGCACCAAGGGGAAGCGCTACTCCCTTCCCAACTCGCGGATCATGCTGCACCAGCCCTCGGGCGGAAGTCAGGGGACGGCAGCGGACATCGAGATCCAGGCGCGCGAGATCCTCTTCGTGCGCGAGCGGATGAACCAGATCTACGCCGAGAATACGGGCCAGACGGTGGAGCGCATTGCCGAGGACCTGGACCGCGACCGCTTCATGTCGCCCGAGGAGGCGCTGGCGTACGGGCTGATCGACCACGTGATCGCCCACGCGACCGAGGTGATCGATCCGCCGGTGCACGCGGAGACGGCAGGCGTCTGATCCACACCGCGGTCTCTCGCCCCCGCCGCCCTGACCGGCGGCGGGGGCCATATGGAATTTTTGAACCCCCGCGTTCCCCGGCCACCATGCCTAGCGACAAGCACCTCCGCTGTTCATTCTGCGGCAAGTCCAAAGACTCGGTAAAGCGCTTCATCTCCGGGCCCTCGGTCTACATCTGCAACGAGTGCATCTCGCTGTGCAACGAGATCCTGGCCGAGGAGGAGATCAAGGAGGCCACCAGCGCGGCTACCCCGGTCCCCACGCCGCTGGAGATCAAGGAGGTGCTGGACCAGTACGTGATCGGGCAGGAGCGCGCGAAGAAGGCGCTGGCCGTCTCCGTGTACAACCACTACAAGCGCGTCAACCACCACGGGGTGATGGACGAGGTGGAGCTGGACAAGTCCAACATCCTCCTCATCGGCTCCACCGGCGTGGGCAAGACGCTGCTGGCGCAGACGCTGGCGCGCGTGCTCCACGTGCCCTTCACCATCGTCGACGCCACCACGCTCACCGAGGCGGGGTACGTGGGCGAGGACGTGGAGAACATCCTGGTGCGCCTCCTCCAGGCCGCGGACTTCAACGTGGCGGAGTGCGAGCGCGGGATCATCTACATCGACGAGATCGACAAGATCGCCCGCAAGAGCGAGAACCCGTCGATCACGCGCGACGTATCTGGCGAGGGGGTGCAGCAGGCGCTCCTCAAGATCCTTGAGGGTACGACGGCTTCGGTGCCGCCGCAGGGCGGGCGCAAGCACCCGCAGCAGGAGTACATCCAGATCAACACGCGCCACATCCTCTTCATCTGCGGCGGTGCGTTCGACGGCCTGGAAAAGATCATCGAGGCGCGCACGGGGAAGCGGCAGATCGGCTTCGGCGGCGTGGACGACGTGAAGCGGATCGGCGCGAGCAACCTGTTCGACGAGGTGGAGCCCGAGGACTTGCTGCGCTTCGGGCTGATTCCCGAGCTGGTGGGCCGCCTTCCCGTCTCGGTGACGCTGGACAACCTGGACGAGGGCGCCCTGGTGCGCATCCTCACCGAGCCCAAGAACGCCCTGGTGAAGCAGTACCAGAAGGTGTTCCAGATGGACGGCGTGGGGATCACCTTCGACCCGGGCGCCATCCGCGCCATCGCCAAGCAGGCGATCGAGCGCGGCACCGGCGCCCGCGGCCTGCGCGCCGTCATCGAGAACCTGATGCGCGACATCATGTTCGACATCCCGTCGAGGCAGGACGTGCGCGAGGTCGTCGTCACGCCCGAGTGCGTGACGGACAGCGTGCCGCCGCTGCTGATTCTGTCGGCGGAGCCGCGAAGGAAGAAGGAGGCGTAGGGGGGCCCTCACCCCCAGCGTCGCTCCGCGACGCATCCCCCTCCCCCAAAACTGCCTGGGGGAGGGGGTTTGCGTTTCCAGGTGTGCACGCGCAGGGTGCCCGTAGGGGCGTGATTCATCACGCCCGTGGCGGGCGTGGCTCCGTACCCCGCTGCTCGCCCACAGAACCGGGTAGGGGCAGACCTGCGTGTCTGCCCACCCTCGCCGCTGCTCCGACCGCCGGCGTGGCGAACCAATCCCGTAGGGGCGGCCCCGCGTGGCCGCCCGTGCCCGGTGCCGCACCGTCCTACGCGCCCCGCAGGCCCACACGCCTTGCGCGCGTCTTGCGGGTGGGCGACACTCCTGCGCGTCGGCAGGGCCAAACCCGGAAATGAGTGCAATGAGAATTTTGTCAGTGGAGTTCGCCGGTGCCATCGGGCAGATCGGCCAGGCGCCGCCTGAGATTGCGGTGGGTGCGCTGCAGGTGGCGTTCGCGGGGCGGTCGAACGTGGGGAAGTCGTCGCTGATCAACCGGCTGCTGGGGAGGACACGGACGGCAATCGCGCGCGTGTCCGCAGAACCAGGGAAGACGCAGGAGATCAACTTCTACCAGGTGCGGGCGGACCTCGGCAACTTCGTGCTCGTGGACCTGCCGGGCTACGGGTACGCCAAGGTGCCCCAGGGGCTGCGCGAAAAGTGGAGGCCGCTGATCCACTCGTTCCTCACGCACAACCCGGATCTGCGCGGAGTGGTACAGCTCGTGGACGTGCGCAACGGGCCCAGCGAGGACGACGTGCGCTCCGTCGACTACCTGGCTGAGCTCGGCATCCCCGTGCTCTTTGTGCTAACCAAAGTCGACAAGCTCAACAGCCGCGAAAAGGGGAAGCTGATTCCCAAGGCGATCCAGACGCTCGGCGTGGACGCGGACCAGGTGATCCTCTTCTCCGCCACCAAGGGCACCGGACGGGACGAGCTGATGGAGACGCTCGCCTCACTGCTCTTTCCGGATGCGGCGAGCGAGGCGGGGGAGGACGTCGAGGAGGAAGTGGCGGAAGAGTGATGCGGCGCGGAAACGAAGAGGCCGGTGCGAGCGTTGGCTCGCACCGGCCTCTTTGCGCTTCACGGCGGAGCGACGATCAGCCGCCGCAGGTGAAGACCAGGCAGCCGGGCAGGAAAGCGATGGCCGCGAGGAGCGCCAGGCGATAGAGCTTGCGAGTATTCATCGGCCGCTGGGTTCGAGGGGGCGGATCACGGTTGACGCTCCGCCCTTCGCGCAAGGAGCAAGCCCGCGCGCGCTCAGCCGAAGATGGCCGTGCGCTTTCGAGTGAAATCGTGCTCCGCGAGCATCGTGGTGATGGCGGATACCATCTTCTCGCCGCCGATGACGGAGGGCTCGATGGGGTTGGCGAAGTCCTCGTCCGAGGCGCAGATGGAGCGCAGCTCGAGGACGGGGACGCCCGCTTCCAGGGCGACGCGCAGGATGGCGTCGTTGAAGACGGCGAGGCCGAGGGCGGCGTAGCGGCGCTCCTCCGGATCCGGGAAGACCGGGTTGTAGACGGTGCACACCGCGGTCGGGAGGCCGCGCGAGAGCACCTCGCCGAGCATGGTGCGGTAGCGCGCCT
>DASVVI010000849.1:0-3533 GCA_036386635.1 Longimicrobium sp. | reverse complement strand
GGCCCCGTATCCGCGCGCTCCGCCGCCCCCGCGCTCCCCGCGCCGCTTCCGGAGCGCGAGAACAGGGCCCCGTCGCCGCGCCGCGCGCCGCCGCCGGACTCCGCGCGGTGAACGGACTTACTACGGCCTCACGCGGAGACGCGGAGACGCAGAGAGGACTTCGCGTGCTCTCCTCTGCGCCTCCGCGTCTCCGCGTGAGCCCAATACGGTCTTGATGAAACGCTACGCTCTGCTCGCGGCGTTCCTGGCGCTCCCCGCTTCCGCGCAGCGCCCGCTTCTGTTCGTGAGCAACGAGGGCTCGCGCAGCGTCACGATGGTGGATGCCGCGACGAACCGCGTGCTGGCGACGATTCCCGTGGGTGAGCGTCCGCGCGGCATCCAGAGCTCGCCGGACGGGCGGCGCGTGTACGTGGCGCTCAGCGACGACCGCCCCAACGCGCAGAGCGGGCGCGACGCCATCGCCGTCATCGACGTCGCCACGCGGCGGGTAGTCGCGCGCTACGCGGGCGGCACGGACCCCGAGCAGTTCGCGGTGAGCCCGGATGGATCGCGGCTCTACGTATCCAACGAGGACGCCGGCACCGCCAGCGCCACCGACCTGCGCACCGGACGCACCATCGCCACGCTGGTCGTTGGCATAGAGCCGGAGGGGGTGGGGATGAGCCCCGACGGCCGCTGGGTGTACGTGACGGCCGAGACGAGCAACACGGTCTCCGTCATCGACACGCGCAGCAACCGGGTGGCCGCCTCATTCCTCGTAGACGTGCGCCCCCGCGCCGTCGCCTTCTCGCGCGACGGGCGGCGCGCGTACGTCACCAACGAGATCAGCGGCACCCTCTCCATCATCGACATCGCCCGCCACGAGGTGATCGGGACGGTGGAGATGGAGCGCGGCGAGGGGAAGCCGGTGGGCGTGGTGGTATCGGCGGATGGGTCGCGGGTGTACGTGGCCAACGGCGGCGCCAGCACGGTTTCGGTGGTCGACCCGCGGGCGGGGCGTGTGGTGGCGCGCATCCGCGTGGGCCGCCGTCCGTGGGGGATCGCGCTGAGCGCGGATGGACGCTGGCTCTACACCGCCAACGGCCTCTCCAACGACGTGTCGGTGGTGGACACGCGCACCCTGCGCGTGGTGGGGAGCATCCGCGTGGGGCAGCGTCCGTGGGGCATTGCCGTCACCCGCTGAAAAAGGACGGAGGGATACGATGCAGACACGCGAAGCCGGGGCCGAGCTCGACTCGCCCCTCCAATCCGTCCCGGAAGCCGCATGGACGCCGCTGGTGACGGCGCTCCTCGTGCTGCTGCCGGGGCTCGTGGGGCTGGCGATCGGACGGCCGACGCTCTTCCCCAGCCTCGGCCCGACGGCGCTGCTGCAGGCCCGCACGCCGGACCATCCCTCCACGCGCTTCTACAACGTGGTCGCCGGGCACCTGATCGGCCTCGGGTCCGCGTTCCTCATGGTGACGATCTTCGGGATCGCGCACGCGAAGTCCGTCTTCGAGGTGGGGGAGCTCTCGTGGAGCCGCGTGTTGGCGGCGTCGCTGGCGGTGGGGCTCGCGGCGCTGCTGGACACGCTCCTCCGTGCACCGCATCCGCCCGCCGCCGCCACCACGCTGCTGGCGTCGCTCGGCGCCTTCCACCCCTCCGTGCGCGACACCGTCACATTCGTGATCGGCGTGCTGATCGTGGCCGTGGCCGGTGAGCTGTGCCGCCACCTCCGCCTGCGTGGGCTGGACTCTCCGCGCGCGAGAGACGGCGTCCGCTCATAGCCCGGCGGGCCTTGTAGCGGGCGCCGCCGCGACGTAAGCTGTGCCGCGGCTAATCATCCGCGTCCCCATTCTCTCGCAGAACCATCATGGATCCCAAGATCTTGGAGTCGGCGCGCTCCTGTTTTCCCGCCGCGTCCGGCGCGCTGACGCTCGGCGCGATCGTGCACGACGGCGCGTGCCACCCGGAGCCACTCGTCGCGCTCCCGATCTCGATGATCAACCGCCACGGCCTCATCGCCGGCGCCACGGGCACCGGGAAGACGAAGTCGCTCCAGCTCATCGCCGAGCAGCTCTCCGCGGCCGGCGTTCCCGTCTTCCTGTCCGACGTAAAGGGCGATCTCTCCGGGATTGGCGCGCCGGGCGAGGCGAGCGAGCGCGTCACCTCGCGCGCGGCGGATACGGGCTATGCGTGGAAGCCGCTCGCCGCCCCGGTCGAGTTCCTGAGCCTCACGGGGAAGCACGGCGCGCAGGTGCGGGCGACGGTTTCGTCGTTCGGCCCGGTGCTCCTGGCCAAGGTGCTGGGGCTGAACGCCACGCAGACGAGCGTGCTGAGCCTCGTCTTCAAGTACTGTGACGACAAGGGACTGCTCCTCCTCGACTTCTCCGACCTGCGCGCCGTCCTGCAGTACCTCACCGGCGACGGCGCGGACGAGCTGGCGCAGTACGGCGGGATGTCCAAGGCCACGGTCGGGGTGCTGCTGCGCGAGATGATCGAGCTGGAGCAGCAGGGCGCCGAGGATTTCTTCGGGGAGCCTGAGTTCGACCTGGACGACCTGATGGAGGTGGAGGCGGACGGGCGCGGCCGCGTGAGCGTGCTGGAGCTGCAGGACGTGCAGGACCGGCCCGCGCTCTTCAGCACCTTCATGCTCTGGATGCTCGCCCGCCTCTACAACCAGCTGCCCGAAGTGGGCGACGTGGACCGGCCGAAGCTGGTCTTCTTTCTGGACGAGGCGCACCTGCTCTTCGACAACGCCAGCGAGGCGCTGCTGAATCAGGTGGAGCAGGTGGTGCGGCTGATCCGCTCCAAGGGCGTCGGCGTCTTCTTCATCACCCAGAACCCGCGCGACGTGCCGGCGGAGGTGCTGGGCCAGCTCGGCCACCGCATTCAGCACGCCCTGCGCGCCTTCACGCCGGACGACGAGAAGGCACTGCGCTCCGCCGCGCGCACCTTTCCCAAGACCACCTTCTACGACATCGAGGAGACGCTCACCACGCTGGGCATCGGCGAAGCGCTCGTGACCACTTTGTCCACTAACGGCGTCCCCACGCAGCCGTTCGCCACGCGCATGGTGCCCCCCGCCTCGCGCATGGGCCCGCTCACCGCTACAGAGTTGGAGGACGTCAACGAGCGCTCCGAGCAGGTGCGCCGCTACGCCACCGACATCGACCGCGAGAGCGCCCGCGAGATGCTCGCCGACCGCGCCGCGCCGGTTCGCGAAAAGGAGGAGGAGGAGCAGGACGACGCCCCCGAGAAGCCGCGCGCCCGCCGCGAAAAGGAAGCGCCGAGTGCCCTCGACAAGATCCTGAAATCCCCTCTAACCCGTACTGTCGCCGGGGCCATTACACGCGGCATCATGGGCGCGCTCCTTGGCGGAAGGTCGCGTAGCCGCCGGCGCCGCTAAGAGCCTCACACAGAGTTGATATGAGAAGGCCGACCCCCTGGCCGGTCGCGGCGTAGCATTAAACTTCTAATGCTCGCCAGGTAGGTGACCGTTACGGGCGCGAAGCCCATATGCCAGGAGGTCGGCCATGCTCGAGACCGCCGAG
>DASVVI010000848.1:0-3704 GCA_036386635.1 Longimicrobium sp. | reverse complement strand
CAGCGCGGCGAAGTACGATGGGTACTCGTGGGCGCGCAGCAGCGTGCCGCACTCCCACTTGCCGGTGGAGGCGCGGTAGAGCGCGGCGCACTCCAGCTCAGTCGCCCCGCCGGCCGGCGCGAGCCATACGCTGGCCCGCTCCACCCCCAGGGTGTGCGCGGCGGCGCGGGTGGCGGCGTGCAGCTCCGCCATCAGGTCGCTCTTGTCCAGCCGCGACAGCTCCACCAGGGCGGCGTTGTGGCGCTGGATGCGCTCCGCGCGCGCGGTCCGCTCCGCGTCGGCCTGCTCGTGCAGCACCGCCGCCTCCTGCAGCAGCCGCAGCTGGCGGCGCAGCTCCAGCTGCCCCATCGCCTGCCCGGCCAGCGAGCGCAGCGCCTCCATCTGCTCGCCGCTCAGCTGGCGCGGCACGCGGTCCACCACGCACAGCGTCCCCAGGGCGTGCCCGTCCGGCGTCACCAGCGGCGCCCCCGCGTAGAAGCGGATGTGGGGCAGCGACACGACGGCGGGGTTGGAGGCGAAGCGCGGGTCCGCCAGCGCGTCGGCCACCACGAAGAGTCCCGGCTGCTCGATGGCCTGCGCGCAGAACGACACCTCGCGCGGCATCTCGGTGGCGTCGATCCCCAGGCGGCTCTTGAACCACTGCCGTTCCCCGTCAACCAGCGTCAGCAGCGCGATGGGGGTGCCGCAGATCTGCGCGGCCAGGCGCGTGAGCGCGTCGAACTCGGGCTCGGGGGGCGTGTCGAGGATCCCGTATCCGTGCAGCGCGGCGAGGCGCTCGGACTCTCTGGATGGGCTCACGGCTTCCATGTGGCGCATGGCGCGGAGGGTACAGGCACGCGCACGCCGTTCAAGGCGGAGGCGGGCGCGGGTTTGCAGCGGGGTGGTTCGTACGGGCGGGCCACGCGCGCGGAACACGCGCGAGCAAGCTACAAATGTACGCGCGGTCTCCCGGCCGGTCCATGGGTCAAGCTCACCACGGCCGTCATCCGGCCCGCGTGTGCCCCGCATTGCCGCCGCCCCCCTCCTCCCCCACATTCGGCTGGAAACCTGCAAGGGCTCGCCACAGCGGAGACACCATGCCCCCGGGAGCATCGGATGGACGACAAAAAGGAAGAGCCCTCGCGCTCCCCCGCCATCGAGAAGTGCGTGGATGAGGAAGTGCTGGAGTGGTACCGCATGACTCCGCTGGAGCGCTGGGAAGAGAGCATGCGGCTGTGGAGCACCTTCCGCCTGCTGGGAGGCCGGTTTGAGCCCGAGCCCGATACCCAAAGTCCTTTCCACGATGCGCGCGCACGGCGTGCAGGCCCTGCTGATGGGCGGCCAGGCGTGCGTTCTCTTCGGCGCGGCGGAATTTAGCCGCGACGCTGATTTCGCCGTGCTCGCGGATTCGGAGAACCTGAACCGCCTGCACGCGGCGCTCGCGGAGTTGCGCGCGGACGTGATCGCCGTCCCGCCTTTCGATCTACGTCACCTGGAACGCGGCCACGCCGTGCACTTCCGCTGCCGGCACCCTGATGCCGCCGAGCTGCGCGTGGACGTGATGGCCCGCCTGCGGGGTGTGGACCCGTTTCCCATGCTATGGGAGCGGCGCACGACTTGGAATTTGGGAGCGGCAGGGGAGATCGACACGCTGTCCCTCCCGGACCTAGTGGCCTCCAAGAAAACTCAGCGCGACAAAGACTGGCCCATGGTGCGGCGCCTGGTGGAGGTGAGCTACGATGCGGATTATGACGACCCTACGCCGCCCCGGGTCGAGTTCTGGCTAGCGGAGCTGCGCACGCCCGAGATTCTAATCGAGTGTGCGAACCGCTTTCCCGCCGCCGCGGCGGTGCATCGGCGTCCCGCGGTCCTCGCCACCAGCCAGGGACTGGATGCCGTGGAGGCTGCCCTGCGTGATGAAGAGAACCGGGAGCGCGAGATGGACCGCGCGTATTGGACCCCGATGAAGGCCGAACTGGAAGCAATGAGGCATGGCCGCCATCCCTCCCCTTGAACCCACAGTGAGCCTGCGGCGACGACTCGCCGGGAGCGCTAAATGAGCGAGATTATCTTTCTGGTGGATGAGGCTCCAGAAAGCGGTTACACGGCCCGCGCCCTGGGCGAGGCCATCTGCACCGAAGGGGATACGCAGGACGAGCTGCGCGATGCGGTTCGTGACGCGGTCCGCTGCCACTTCGACGACGCGGAGCGGGCGCCGCGCGCGATCCGCCTGCACTTCGTCCGCGAAGAAGTGATCGCCGCGTGAAGATTCCTCGCAGCCTCGCAACCGCTTCTCGTGCTTGATGTAGCCATCGTCGGGGCGGGGCACAACGCGCTGATTGCGGCGGCGTACCTGGCGCGCGCTGGACACGCCGTGGAGGTGTTCGAGCGCGCCGCGCGGCCTGGCGGCGCGGTACAGACGCGCGACGACATCTTCCCCGGCTGCCGCATCGACGTGGGGTCGTCCGCTCACATCTTGATCCACCTCACGCCCATCCTGGCCGAGCTGGAGCTGGAGCGCTACGGGCTGCACTACGTGGACTGCGACCCGTGGGCCTTCTACCTGCTGGAGGACGGCCGCGCGATCTACTTCCACCGCGACGTCGCGCGCACCTGCGAGTCGATCGCCGCCGTCTCGCCCCAGGATGCGGAGGCGTACCCGCGCTTTCTGGACGAATGGCGCCCCATCAGCCTCGCCGTGCTGCGCGCCTTCCAGGACGTGCCCACGCCGCTGAAGCTGGGTTGGACGATGGCGACCGGCGGCGGCTTCGCAAAGAAAAAGGGTGCGGACAACGCCGCGATGCTCCAGACGATCCTGGGCTCGTATCGGCAGCTGATCGACCGGACCTTTCGCCATCCCGCCGTGCGTGCCGCCATCGAGTGGATCGCCGCGCAGAGCGGGCCGCCGCCGATGGAGCTGGGCACAGCGCCGCTCGCCGGCTGGCAGCCGCTCTACCACGAGAGCGGGGTGAAGCGCGCCGTCGGCGGCTCGGGCGCGCTCACCACCGCGCTCGTGGCGATGATCGAGGACAACGGCGGACGCGTGCACACGTCGACTCCGGTGCGCCGCATCGTGGTGGAGGGCGGGCGCGCCGTGGGCGTGGAGGTCGCCGACGGCGCCGAGCCCGGCCTGCCGCTGGACGCTCCCGCCATCACCGGCGGCCGGACGCGGATGGTGCGGGCGCGGACGGTGCTCGCCGGCTGCCACGCCGCCACCACCTTTCTACGGCTCCTGGCGGACGCGCCCGAAGCCGCCGCCATGCGCGATCAGATCGCGAACGCGCGCATCGGCAACGGCTTCGGCATGATCCTGCGCTGCGTGACCAGCCAGCTTCCCGCCTACGCCGGCTGGGAGGGCGACCCCGCGCGCGGCGGCGACGGCGCGCCGGGCCCCATGCACCGGGGCCTCCAGCTCCTCTGCCCGCCCGCCCCCTTCCTCGACGCCGCCTACGCGGACTACCTGCGCGGCGAGCCCGCCCGGGACCCCGCCGTCGTCGCCATGACGTGGACGGCGGTCGATCCGTCGCTCGCGCCGCCGGGGAAGCACCTCCTCTTCGCGTGGGCGCAGTGGCACCCGTACGCCCTCGCCGGCGGCCGCAGCTGGGACGACGAGCGCACGCGCGCCGCCGACGACATCCTGCGCGCCGTGGGCCGCTTCGCCCCCAACGTCCCCGACTGCGTGGAGCAGGTGCACATCCAGACGCCGCTGGACCTGGAGCGCGAGC
>DASVVI010000847.1:0-2746 GCA_036386635.1 Longimicrobium sp. | reverse complement strand
CTCGGCGGTCTCGAGCATGGCTGACCTCCTGGCATATGGGCTTCGCGCCCGTAACGGTCACCTACCTGGCGAGCATTAGAAGTTTAATGCTACGCCGCGACCGGCCAGGGGGTCGGCCTTCTCATATCAACTCTGTGTGAGATTGGTCCGCTTTTCAGACCGCCGCCGGCTCCTCCGCAGGGAGGAGGTGGGCGATGGAGTTGGCGTAGTAGCGCAGCACCGCCTCCTCGCCGGGCGCGGGGCGAAAGAGGCCGTCCGCGTCCTCGGTGACCAGGTGGCGCAGGGTGAGCATGCGCAGTCCCACGGTCACCGCGTAGTCCAGGTCGCGGCGGGGGACGTAGACGCGCGCACCCGCTGCCTCCGCGCTCTGCGCCAGCGCGTGCACGCCGGCCTTGAGCTCCAGCTCGCTCAGCGGCCCCGCACCTCGCAGGAAGACGGTGGCCGCCAGCGAGACGGGGAGCACGGGGATGGCCGCGCCTACCGCGCGCATCAGCTCGGCGCCGAGCTCCTCGACGACGGCGTGCCGCTCGTCGCCGTGGAGCGCGCGCGGGTCGATGCCGCGCGCCTCGCAGTGGGCCCGCATGGAGACCGGCGTCCCGAAGCAGGCGCAGGCGTAGCCGAAGCGGTGCCAGCGGTTGCGCGCCATCAGCCACAGGTTGCGCCGCACGAAGGCCAGCGAGTTCCGCGCCGCCTCCCAGCGCCCAGCCTTCGGCCGGCCGGGGAGCACGTCGGCCAGGAGGGTGCGGTCCTCCAGCACGCGGTCGTAGTTGAGGCCCACGGGCACGAACACCAGGTCGCGCTCGCCGTGCGGATCGAAGGCGCGCAGGATGTAGTCCAGCAGTCCCAGCTTGGGCGGTCGCAGGGCGCCGTCGCGGCTCAGCCCGCCCTCCGGGTACACGGCCTGGGTGACGCCGGCCTGCGTCGCCATGAAAACGTAGCGCTCCAGGACGCGCCGGTACAGCGCGTTCCCCGAGCCGCGGCGCACGAAGTAGGCTCCCATGGAGCGGATCAGCATGTGGAGCGGCCAGATGCGCGCCCACTCCCCCACCGCGTACGACAGCGCCGCCCGGTCGGAGGCCAGGTAGCCGACGAGCACGTAGTCCATGTTGCTGCGGTGGTTCATCACGAACACCACCGTGCTCCCGCGGGGGATGCCGGCCAGCCCCTCCTCGTCGCTCCACCCCAGCCGCACCCGGTAGAGGAAGCGCGCCACGCGCCGCGCCATCCAGTATCCCACGCGGAAGTACAGGTACGCGTTGAAGGAGGGGACGATCTCGCGCGCGTACCGCTCCACCTTTGCCATCACGACCTCGCGCGGCATGCGGTGCTCGCGGGCGTGCGCCTCCGCCGCCTCCACCACGCGCGCGTCGTACACCAGCCGGTCGATCAGCACCTGGCGCTTGGTGAGCTTGAAGGGCGGGATCTCGAAGGGGAGGCGCGTGTTCAGCTCCTCGATCACCCGGTTGGTCCGCTGCCGCACCAGCCAGCGGACGCTGGGCACCATCAGCCTGTCCAGCGCCGCCCACGCGGCGAGGAGGAAGAGGAGGATGGCGGCCCAGAGGGGGAGGGTGATGGGGCGGTACACGGGGCGAGTGCGTGAGTGCGTGAGTGCGTGAGTGCGGGACGACGGTGCCTAGTGCCTAGTGCCGAGTGGCTGACCACCGGCGGTTGAAACCGCTGCAACAACCGCGGGAAACCTGCCTTCGCAGGTTTGGGGCGCGTGGATTTGGGCGGCGGGGGGGCAGGGGCCGGAGCCCGTATCGCCGGGGGATGAGCCGCCGGGGGCTGAAGCCCCCGGCTGGAACCACGCTGAAGACGGCTGAAGCCGTCTCGTTCGCGGTGTTCTCCCCCTCACCCGCCCTGCGCCCCCGCAGGCGGGGAGGGGGTCGGGGGGAGGGGGCCCTCCGCGCGGCACCAGAACCCGCCGCAACGCACCCAAGCCCCCTCTCCCGATAACAGAGGGCGGAGCCCTCTCCTGTTATCGGGAGAGGGGGCAGTCGAGTGTAACGAGACGGGGGTGAGGGCCCCTCACGGCAGCCGCATCACCACCCGGTACGCCTGCGTCAGGTCGCGGCGGAAGGCGTCGGCGCAGCCCCAGAGGTAGATGCGGAAGACGCGGTAGAGGCGCGTGCCGAAACGGCTCTCGATCTCGTCGCGGGCACGGTCCAGGTTGCGCGCCCAGGCGCGGCAGGTGAGCTCGTAGCTGTGCCGGTCGTCGTGCACCGAGATGAGCTGGAACGGGGTGGCGGCCACGTCCGTCAGGTACTCGTGCAGGCACATCAGGGTGCCGTCGCCGGGGTAGACGCGGCTCTCCAGGAAGGTGGAGTGGCTGTGCTTGCGGCGCGTGGCGCTGGCATCCAGGTAGATGCGGCCGCCCGGCTTCAGGAGCGTCTGGTACTTCTTCAGCGTAGCCGGATAGTCGGGGAGGTGCTCCGTGACGCCCAGGTTCACGATGGCGTCGTACGGCTCGTCCGGCGTGTGCTCCATCAGGTGCTCGCGGACGACGCGGCAGGGGAGCCCCTCGCGGTCGATCAGCCCGCGGATGAAATCCTCCGAGGCGCGCGAGATGGTGAGGGAGGTGACGTGGATCCCCAGGCGACCGGCGTGCTCCGTCATCGCCCCCCACCCGCCGCCGATGTCGAGCAGCCGGTCGCCGGGCTGCGCGCCCACCGAGTCGAGCGCGAACTCGATCTTGCGCGTGATGGCGTCCTCCAGCGGCTCGTCGTCGTGCTCGAAGATGCCCTGC
>DASVVI010000846.1:0-4085 GCA_036386635.1 Longimicrobium sp. | reverse complement strand
CGCCAGGGGAAACTCGTGTCCCTCCACCCGCCGGCCGTCTCGGTGGAAGGCTACCCAGCGGTCGTACTCCTCCACCCCCGCCGACTGCAGCACGGGGTGGCGCACGATCTCCTCCAGGCGGCGGTTCCCCATCACGATGCGCCCGGTGGGCGCCTCGGCGATCAGGATGCCGACCGGCGCGTGGTCGATGATGGCCGCCAGGTGCGTCCGCTCGCGCGCCGTCTCCTCGTTGGCGTGCTGCAGCTCCTCGTTGGAGACTTCCAGCTCCACCTGCACCTCTTCCATGCGCAGCGCCTGAAGCTGCAGCTCCTCCTTCTGCGCCTCCAGCTCGGCGGCCTGCTCCTCCATCATCCGCTGCGTTTCCACCTGCTCCGTCACGTCCACCCCGTGCACCAGGATCCCGCCGACGGAGCCGTCCGCCTCGGTGAGCGGCTGGTAGACGAAGTTGAGGTAGCGGGCCTCCGCGTCCGCGCCCGGAGTGCGCTGCAGCTCGATCCTGACCCCGTTGCCCACGAACGCCTGGCCGCTGTTGTACACCTGGTCCAGCAGGTCCAGGAAGCCCTGCTCCGCGGCCTCGGGAATCGCCTCGCGCACCGGCTTGCCCACCACCTCGCGGTGGCCCACCAGCTGGGCATAGATGGGATTGGCCATCTCGAAGACGTGGTCCGGCCCGCGCAGCGTGGCGATGAAGGCCGGCGCCTGCTGGAAGGCGCCGGCCAGCCGCGTCCGCTCGAACCTGAGCTCGCCCAGCAGCCGCTCGCGCGCCTCCTCCACCCGGGCGCGGTCGATTGCCAGCGCGATCCCGTCCGCCACGGAGGCCAGCGCCGCCATCGTGCGCTCGGAGAGCGTCTGGCGCGCGAACATGGCGATCACGCCGATCACGCGCCCCTCCACCATCAGCGGGTAGCCGGCGAAGGAGACCATCCCCTCGCGGCGCGCCCACTCCTTGTCGCCCACCCGCTCGTCGGTGAGTACGTCGTTGGTCAGGTGCGGCGCCGCCTCCTCCGCGATCTTGCCGATCTTGAATGCGCCCACCGGCACGCGGCCGTGCGGGCCGTCCAGGTGGGTGTACATCCCGGCGCTGGCCTGCAGCACCAGCACCTGCTCCGCTTCGTCGAGCGTCCAGATGCGGGCGAAGGCGGCCTGCAGCTGCTCGGTGATGGCCTCTGCGCACCCCTGCAGCACCTGGCGCAGCGGGCCGCCCCGGGTCAGCGTGGTGCCGATGCGCGCCGTCAGCTCCGCCTCGCGGCCGCGCGCCTCCGCCTCGCGCTGGTCGTGGCGCTCGCGGGTGATGTCGCGCGCCTCGATGATGGTGCCCACCGTCACCCCGTCGCGGCGGATGGGGCTGGCCGTGAACGAAACCGGGTACAGGTGCCCGTCCTTGTGGACGAAGACCTCCTCCCCCTGCTCCCGCATGTTCTGCGGAAAGGCCTGGTCGATGGGGCACTCCTCCAGCGGGTAGTGCGACCCGTCTGGCCGGGTGTGGTGGATGTAGTAGTGAAGCTCCTTCCCCTGCAGCTCCTCCAGCCGGAAGCCGGTGAGCTCCTCCGCCGCGCGGTTCATGTACGTGCAGCGCTGGTGCTCGTCCATGATGAAGAGGGCCAGCGACGCGTTCTCGGCCACCGTCTCCAGCTGCCGGCGGTACAGGTCCGGGTCGCTGGCGGGGGCGTCGGCCATGCGCGGGTGCGGGGGAGTGAGCTCGGTCACTTCGGTCTCGGATTGAGGGATGGGTTGCGTCATCTACCGGCCGGGGAGCGCGCGCCGCAGGCTCTCCACGATGCGGGCCGGGGTGAGCTCCGCCTTGTCGATGTAGTCGGCCGCGCCGCTCTCGCCGAGCTGCGCGGCCACGCGGTCGTCCTGCTGCCCGGTGAGCATCACCACGGGAATGTCGATTCCCGCCGCGCGCAGCCCGCGCAGAAAGGTGAGCCCGTCGCCGTCGGGAAGGTTGTAGTCCAGGAACACGCAGTCGAACGCCTGGGCCGTCAGCATGTCGATTGCGGCGAGCACCGCGTCCGCCTCGCCGACCTCGGGAGCCGTGCCCGTCCGCGCCAGCGCGCGGCGCAGCGCCAGGCGGTCCACGTCGTCGTCGTCCACCACCAGGATGCGCAGAGTGCGCCCGGCTGCCTGGCCGGGCGTGCTATGGTCTTCTTCGTCCCTCTTCGGCATCACGAAACCACCACCCCCGGTTGTACTTCGCCCCGCCAAGCGGAAGGCGGGGCCGCGCCCACCTCTCGCACGAGCCCCGCCGCCCGGCTATCCGCATGGAAGCCATCGTTCTACGCAATGTCCGTGCACGCCCCGGCCATTGACGTTTCGTGCGCGGTGGGGGTACACTGCCTCCCCCAACACGGCCCCTTGAGGACGACCCATGGAAGCGGACGAGAGCGGGGAGGGCGACGACATCGAAGGCGTGCCCGTGGTGGCCGCGGTCCGGGAAGCGCTCTCCGGGGCGGACACCCTGGAAGAAGGCGTGCGCCGCGTGCTGGCCGAGATCGGGGAGTCGCTGGGCTGGCTCTTCGGCGCGTGCTGGCACGTGGACGGCGGCGTGCTCTGCGTGCGCCAGACGTGGTGCGCGCGTGCGTACCACAGCACCAGCTTCGAGGCGGACAGCCGCGCGCACGCCTTCCACTCCGGCGAGGGGCTCCCGGGGCGCGTGTGGGCCACCGGGCGGCCGGTGTGGGTGGAGGACGTGCGCGTGGAGGTGAACTTCCCCCGCCACGCCGCCGCCGCCCGCGAGGGCCTGCGCGCCGCGGTCGCCTTCCCCCTGCAGTGCGATGGAAAGCTGTACGGAGTGCTGGAGTTCTACACGGACTGGCTGCGCACGCCCACCCCGGCGCTCCTCCCCGTCTTCGACCGGCTGGGCGAGGAGATCGGGCGATGTGCGGGCACGGCGCCGCCGCCGGCGGGGAATAGCCGCACCCCCTCGAGAGGAGAGCAGGCCGTGCACGGAATCGTGATGAACCAGTTCCGCCAGTACGTCACCGACCGCCTGGGCCGTGACGCCTGGTTCCCGCTGTCCGAGGCGGCGGGCGTCCCCCCGGAAAACCACCGGCTGGACGGCGTCTACCCCGACGAGCAGATCGTGGCGCTGGTGCTGGCCGCCAGCCGCCTGACAGGGCAGCCGCTCAACCAGGTGCTGGAGGACTTCGGCGTCTTCATCGCCCCCGCCCTGCTGCGCGTGTACGCCCCGCTGATCGACCCGGAGTGGCGCACGCTGGACGTCATAGAGCACACGGAGGAGACGATCCACACCGTGGTGCGCTCGCGCATGCCCGGCGCCACGCCCCCCGCGCTCCTGGCCCGCCGCGTTTCCCCCGCCGAGGTGCAGATCGACTACCGTTCGAAGCGCGGCCTCTGCTCGCTGGCGGAGGGGATCGCGCGCGGCATGGCGCTCCACTTCAGCGAGGCGGTGGACGTGGACCAGCCCGAGTGCGTGCATCGTGGCGGCGAGCGCTGCCTGATCTCCGTCCGCCTGGTGGAGGGCGCGCCGGCGGCCTGAGCGGTGGTCCGGGGTGTGCAAGCGCGCTGCGGACCCCCGCGGCGGGCGTTCCCACCCGCGCGCGGCTTCCCAAGTAGAACCGGAGTACCGATCGTGAGCATCCCGACCAACGAAGCGCCCCGCGCGGTGAACGATCCCGAGCGGGTCGCCGCGCTGCACCGCACCGGCCTCCTGGGCAGCGACGCCGAAGAAGCCTTCGACCGCATGACGCGCCTGGCGGTGAAGCTGCTGCGCGTGCCCGCCGCCTTCATTTCGCTGGTGGACTACGAGCGCGACTTCTACATGAGCGCGCACGGCTTCGGCGAGCCCCTCGCCACCTCGCGCGAGCTCACGGGGCGCACCTTCTGCCACTACGCCATCGAGTCCGACCAGCCGCTCGTCATCAACGATGCCCGCGCGGACCCGGTGTACAGCCTCGTCCCCACGGTGGAGTCGCTGGGCGTGGCGGCGTACGTAGGCGTGCCGCTGCCCGGCCCCGAGGGCCACATCCTGGGCTCCTTCTGCGCCATCGACACCTCGCCACGCGCCTGGACCCCGGACGAGGTGGACATCCTTTCGGAGCTTGCGTCCTCCGCGCGACGCGAGA
>DASVVI010000845.1:0-2757 GCA_036386635.1 Longimicrobium sp. | reverse complement strand
GCGACGGTGGTGGGTGCCGTGCAGCCGCCCGAGTGCGACACCGTGCTCGCCGGCCTCCTGTCCGACGCCGACCCCGGGGTGCGCGCGGCGGCGGCGGCGGCGCTGGGGCGCATCGGCCACTGGCCCTCCGCCCCCGCGGTCGCGAGGCTGTTGCGCGACCCCGTCTTTCCCGTGCGGCGCGCGGCGGGGCTGGCGCTGCGTGTGCTGGGGAGCCCCGGCATGCTCCTGCTGGGCCGCTACCGCGCGGATGCCGACCCCTTCGCGGCCGACATGGCGCGCCAGGTGCTGGACCTTCCCGACGCATCGCACGGGGCCGCGTGAGCGTGGACCTGGGGCACGTGGCCGAGGTGGTCCTCATCCGCCTGGAGTGGGCGGTCCTCTTCTACTTCCTGGCCGTCAACTCCATCTACCTGCTCCTGCTGGTGAGCGCCGTGCTGGAGATGCGCGAGCACGTCCTGCTGTCGCGCGGGGAGAGCCGCTGGCGCGTGCTGGGCTCTTCGCTCACCCCCACCATCAGCATGCTGGCCCCCGCCTACAACGAGGAGGCCACCATCGCGGAGAGCCTGCGTTCGCTCCTGTCGCTGAGCTACCCCTCGCTCGAAGTGGTGGTGGTCAACGACGGCAGCAAGGACGCGACGATGGAGGTGCTCAAGGAGCACTTCGACCTCGTGCCCATCCACCCGGTGTACGAGCGGGTGATCCCCTGCCAGCCGGTGAAGGGGCTGTACCGGTCGCGCAGCCGCCCCAACCTGGTGGTGGTGGACAAGGAGAACGGCGGAAAGGCGGACGCCCTCAACGCCGGCGTCAACCTCTCCACCGGCGCGCTCGTGTGCGCCATCGACGCGGACACCCTCATCGAGCCGGACTCGCTGCAGCGGATGGTGCGCCCCTTCCTTACGGCGACGGACGTGGTGGCGGCGGGGGGCACGGTGCGCATCGTCAACAACTCGGTGGTGCGCGCGGGGCGGGTGGTGCGCACGAGGGCGCCGCGCAGGGCGGTACCGGGGTTCCAGGTGGTGGAGTACCTGCGCGCCTTCCTCTTCGGGCGCCTAGGATGGAACCGGCTGGGCGGAAACCTCATCATCTCCGGCGCCTTCGGCCTCTTCCGGCGCGACGCGGTGGTCTCCTCCGGCGGCTACGTGCACGACACGGTGGGCGAGGACATGGAGCTGGTGCTGCGGCTGCGGCGCCTGGGATACGAACGGCGCGGGCCCAGCAAGGTGGCCTTCATCCCGGACCCGGTGGCGTGGACGGAGGCCCCCGAGACGCTGCGCGTGCTGGGCCGCCAGCGCGACCGCTGGCAGCGAGGCCTGTCGGACGTGCTCTGGCGGCACCGGCGCGTCCTCTTCAACCCGCGCTACGGGCGGATGGGGATGCTCGTCTACCCTTACTTCTTCTTCGTGGAGCTGCTGGGGCCGGTGGTGGAGGCGATCGGCATCGTGGGGCTGGTGGCGGGGCTGCTGACGGGCGCGGTCAACGTCCCCTTCGCCATCCTCTTCTTCCTGGTGGCGTACGCGCTGGGCGCTCTCCTCACCGTGATGACGCTGGCGCTGGAGGAGGTGAGCTTCCACCGCTACGACCGCTTCTTGGACCGCTTTCTGCTCGTGGGGTGGGCGCTGCTGGAGAACGTGGGCTTCCGCCAGCTCACGGTGGTGTGGCGGCTGCGGGGGATGGTGAAGTACCTGCGGGGCAAGCGCGACTGGGGTGCCATGGAGAGGCGCGGATTCGCCGCGCCCACGAAAACGGGTACGGGGAGCTGATGCGATGAGGGGATGGACCACGTGCTTCGTGGCGCTGGCGCTGCTCCCGGCCGCGGCGGCGGGCGCGCAGGAGGCGGGGTGCGAGCCCGGGCCCGGGTGCGCCGTTCCCCGGCCGGCGGAGGAGGCGGCCGCGGTGAACCGCGCGTCGCTGGAGTACGGCATCACGTACTTCGGCGGCGGCTCGGAGCCGGAGCCGTGGCACACCGCCAGCGCCGAGCTGTCGCGCAAGACGCGCCCGGTGACGCTCGTCGCCCGCGCCACCGTCGCCGAGCGCTTCGGGGAGCGGGGGGAGCAGTTCGAGGTGGACGCCTACCCTCGCATCTCCCCGCGCTTCTACGGCTACCTGAACGCCGGCTGGTCGCCCTCGGACATCTTTCCCGAGCTGCGGCTGGGGGCGGAGCTGTACGCAAACGCCAGCGGCGGCACCGAACTCTCGGCCGGCGCGCGGCGGCTGGAGTTCGCGGAGCAATCGGTGACGATCCTGACGGGCTCGGTGGGGCGCTACGCGGGCAACTACTACTTCTCCGCCCGCCCCTACGTCACTCCGCGCGACGACGAGGGGACCTCGTACTCCGGCACGCTGCTGGCGCGCCGCTACTTCAGCAGCGCGGACTCGTACGCCACGCTCACCGTGGGCGCCGGCACCGCCGCCACCGAGAGCGCGCAGGAGTTCGAGCTGGACCGCGTGAGCTCCCAGCGCGTCGGAGCGTACGGCAAAATGCCCGTAGGACGCAGGCTGGGAGTGCGCTGGTCCGCCGGCTACGAGCACGAGGAGCTGACGCGCACCGTGGATCGCCAGCGCCTGACCGGAGGCCTGGGGCTGGAGTTGCGCTTCTGATGCTGCGGCTCCTCCGCTTCGTCTACCTGTGGGGGACGATCGGCTTCTTTGCCGGGACGCTGACACTGCTGGGCCCCGTTCGCTGGATGACGGCCGCCCTCCGCGCCCACGGCTCCGCCGAGCGGACGGAGGACCTGCTGGTGCGCGGGGTGATCGTGC
>DASVVI010000844.1:0-2648 GCA_036386635.1 Longimicrobium sp. | reverse complement strand
GCTCGCAAGCGCCCCCCGATTCCCGCCGCCTTCGTCAGGTGTTGGGCACTATCAGCACGCGCGCCCATTGCGGCGCACCCGCCGGGTTCGTGGTGCAGCGGAGGCGCGTGCCCCAGCCAGCGTCCGTGCGCGCGACGGCGGCGGTGAGGAGCTCGCAGGGGGGGTCGCCGGCGCGCTGCTGGAGGGAGACGACGGGGCGCGCGCGGTGAGTCAGGACCAGGGGCACCGAGAGGCTCGCATCGCCGCCGCGCGTGCGCTCCACGCGGACCTGCTCCGTTCCTGCCCCGCCTCCAAGCGTCGATGCAAGCTTCAGCTCTTCCGCGGCCACCACCTGCGCGCTCACACCGATCCCGCCGCCCACGCTCTGCGCACGCGCGGCGCGCGGAGAGGCGAGGAGGAGGATCGTGGCGACCAGCAGCGGGAGTGTGCGCATTTTCGACTCGCGGAAGAGGGTGGCTCCGGCGAGTCGTGGTAAGGCGAGGAGCGGGCCGCGTGCTGCTGTGCCCTAAACGCTTGTGGCACATCTAGTTAGACATGGCGGGACACACTCTCGTCCTGTCGAGAAACCGGACGGTGTGGCGGGTTCCGCCCACGGAACGGCGCGAGAAGCCGAAGAACGGCCATTCGTCGCGTTTCCAGTCAGTGTATGGAACAGCAAAGGAGACGCGAGGGATGATCTCCTCGCGCCTCCTTTCTTCATCGAGCGGACGTTCAGTGCTTACCGGGGGCCGGATCGCCCCACCGCTTCGACCGTGTCCGCGACGGTGCCCATGTCGAAGGGCTTGAGGATGACCGGGACCTCGGATGCGGAGAGCGCGTCGGCGGTCTGGTCGCCGAGGGCGTCACCGCTCATGAAGACGAGGCGCCGGTCCATCCCGTCGCCGCGCTCGCGCAGGCGGGCGTGCAGGCGGTCGCCGCTCAGGCCCGGCATGCGCACGTCGGAGAGGATCACGTCGAAGCCGCCCTCCGACTCCAGCATGCGCAGCGCCTCGCCGCCCTCGGACGCGACACTCACGCGGTGGCCACGGCGCGCCAGGTAGCGCGACAGGGTGCGGCGGATGCTGTCCTCGTCGTCCACCACCAGCACGCGCAGCGTTTCGGTGGCGGTAGTGAGCGCCTCGCGGACGGGGGGCGGCTCGGGCCTCCCCTCCTCGGCGGCGGGGAAGTCGATGCGAAAGGTGGTCCCCTCCCCCGGCACGCTCTCCACGTGGATGAGCCCGCCGTGGTCGGCCACCATCCCGTGCACCAGCGCCAGGCCCAGGCCGGTGCCCTCGCCGGGCGCCTTGGTGGTGTAGAAGGGGTCGAAGATGCGCTCCAGCGCCTCGGGCGGGATTCCGGAACCGTTGTCCACCACGTACACGGACACGCCCCGCTCGCCCGACTGCGTGCGCACGG
The DNA here is from genome assembly GCA_036386635.1 of Longimicrobium sp. GTDB lineage: Bacteria > Gemmatimonadota > Gemmatimonadetes > Longimicrobiales > Longimicrobiaceae > Longimicrobium. The sequence goes on along the minus strand of DASVVI010000844.1, from coordinate 1,253 downwards.
TGATCCGCGGGTCAGGGCGTCCGGCGAGCGCCTGCTCGGCGTTGACCACCAGGTTCAGGAGCACCTGCTCCATCTGCCCCCGGTCGGCCATGATGGGGGGGAGCGCGGCGTCCAGCTCGGTGCCCACCCCGATGTTGTGGGTGCCCAGCGAGTAGCCGCGCACCTGCAGGATGTGGCCGATCACGTTGTTGAGGTCCACCCGCTCGCGCGGCGTGTCCTCCTCCTGCGTGTCGCGCGCCAGGCGGCGGAGGTTGGCCACGATCTGCGCGGCGCGGTCCGCCTCGCGCTTCATCACCTCGAGCGCCTCGCGGTCCTCCACGGTGCGCGAGTCCATCAGCATCAGCGCGGTGAAGCCCTTGATGGCCGTCAGCGGGTTGTTGAGCTCGTGCGCCACGCCCCCCACCAGCGTCCCCAGCCCGGCCAGCCGCTCGGCGCGGCGCAGGTGCCGCTCGCGCTCCAGCCGCTCGGTGGCGTCCTGCACGATGGTGAAGAGGCAGCGGCCGCCCCCCTCCGCCCTGTCCACGGCGGAGACGAACAGGTCGAGCGGAACGCGCCGCCCGTCGTCCATCCGCGTGCGCCACACCAGCCCGCTCCACTCCCCCGCCTCACGGATGCCGCGGGCGATCTCCTCCTCCTGCGCCCCCTCCGCGTCCGGGACGAGGGCGTCCATGTACGCCTGCGCGTCCGCCGCCCCGGCGATCCCCAGGATCTCCGTGTACGCGCGGTTCACAAAGATCACGCGCCCGCGCTCGTCGGTGATGCTCACCCCCTGCGACAGGTTGCCCAGCGCCAGGTGGAGGAGCTTCATCTCGGCGAGCAGCACCTGCTCGTCGGTGATGTCGCGCCCGATGCCGTGGATGCCGGTCACGCGCCCCTCTTCGCGGATGACCGTGGCGTTCACGGAGACGCGGCGCAGCTCCCCCGACGGCCGCGTCAGGTCCATCTCCATCAGCGCGTTGTCGGTGGCGCCGGTCAACAGGTCGATGAAGATGCGCTCGATGGCGGGAAGGTCCTTGGGGGCGATGATGGCGCCGAAGTAGCTACCGAGGACGGTCTTGCTCTCGCGGCCCAGCAGCGCCTCGCCGGCCCGGTTCAGCTCCACGAAGCGCCCCTGCACGTCCAGCGCGTAGATGGCGTACGGCGAGGTGCTCACCAGCCGGCGGTAGTGCGCCTCGCTCCGCGCCTGCTCGGCGAGGTGCACGCGCTGCGCGATCTCCGTGGTCGCCGCGTCGGCCAGGTCGGCCAGCACCTGC
>DASVVI010000843.1:0-5714 GCA_036386635.1 Longimicrobium sp. | reverse complement strand
CGCGAACTGCCGCACGCCGCGCACCGAGATGGCGGTGGACATGATGGACCGGCGGCTCGGCGTCGCTGGGCGCAGGCGTTCAGGCGCTATGCACAAGAAGCGTGAAGACGGTATCGTCTCCACGATGTCCGACCCGGTGTGCTACACCTACTCGTGCCCGCTCCCCGGACTCATCGTGACACCAGGGCCCACCTACTACAACGCCCCGCAACCGTACGACCCGTACAGCAAGGATCCGTGCTGGGCCAACTGCGCGAACGGAGCGTCGCAGGGCACCAATGACGGCAACGGGTACGGGTGGGACCCGGGTACGCCGTCGTGCGATCCCAACTATGACCCGAACTGCTACGTGGTGCTGACGGACGCGGATAAGAAAGTGCTCGGTGACGATATAAACGACTACCTCCGTCCCCAGGACCAGTTTACCGACGAAGCCTCCCGGCAGCGGTGCGAACAGCTCTTCACGAAGTGGCAAGAGATGTACACAGGCGGCAGGGTATTCAGGGGCGCTACCACAACGAAAGACAGCGACCCGGGCGTCGATCCCCACTGGGGTGCATACGATTCCGACGCGGACCGTATCCACTTCGATCCTGTGTACTTGGACCGTGCGGCTACCGGCGACGCAAAGACTCTCCAGGAAATGATGAACACCGCTCTGCACGAGGCAGCACACGCCCTTGGCTACGACCACACCGAGCCCGTTCCCACGCTGTGGGGTGTGCCGGCGTACGCGGAGGACTACTACAGCCAGCTCAGCCCCGGCTCCAACTCTTGCATCACATGGTCGATCTTTGGGTGATACAACGCCAGTCAATCCCGTTCGAGGTATTTTACTGTGAACGCAACGATGACGTATGTCGCGCTGCTCGGAATTGCCACTCTCGTTTCAGCTGGCAGTGCGGCAACCCAGAGCACCAACGACGCCGCCAAAATCGCCGCTGTAAACGCGGTTTTGGAGTATCGCGTGGTTTGGATGGAGGACCTCACCCCCTTCGACGCGTGCGAGGTATATGTAGCCATGGGGCGCCCTCTTGATTTCCCGGGGGTATTGACCCGGCAGGCGCGGCGGGTCGTCCAGCCAGAGGGCGATCCGTGCAGCGTGGCTCCGAGCGGTACGGCACGACGCCCGTCGCGCCTCGTGCGCGTGGACTCTGTTGTCCTGGGCGATACGCTCGGAATAGTGCGCCTTGCAGTTCAGAAGGGGGAAAAGCGAATTCTTGAAACGTATCGGCTGCGCCCGCGCACCGGCGGTTCGGCTTGGGGAGTGCGGGACGTCACGCTTTGGGGCGCTCTCCGGGTGTACTTTTCCTCGCCCGCTCCCGCCGTCCCGTCTTCTCAGACCCCCAAGTAGCCGGCAAGCCCCACAGACGCGCACACCCGAGACGAAGCGTTCGGAGTGTGCGCGTGTCCTACCCTGGGTCGCGACTATTCGACCTAACGTCATTGGATACGATGAACCTCGTGCTTCTTTTCTTTGCGACCGTCCTAATGGGCGTGACACCGCCTGCCCCGCCCGCCGCGCAAACTGTCGCGGAGTGTCCCGCGCCCACTGCACACGGACGGCGATTGGTTACGCAGTGGGCCAGTTCGGATAACTACACCTCCTCCCGGAACGCGAGGGGGATCTCGCGGGTCGCGGCGGAGGAGGTTCGCCCGCTGACCGATGGCTCGGCTTGTGGCCGTCTCCGGGCGTTTCTCGAGCAGCAGGCAGTCGCGGCCGGCGGGAGCCTCGCGGGCTCACGTCCCGAGTTTTATCGCGTTGGAGCTTACTACTACGCGGTACTCCCGGCCGAACCGAGCCGGTGCAAGGCGCCGCCGGGACAGATTTGCATCAGCACCAGATGGCAGGCGCTTGACGTATTCGACAGTGAGCTGAAGCACCTGGCCAGCGTGGCTATTTGATCCAATCCCCGGGGGACGACTTGTGTATTGCGTCGTGGGTCGTTCCGCACATGCGCGCCCCTCGCCGAGCGACGGCACCGCGACCGCAGCCGCGAAAGTACGACACCCACAAGTCACGAAGAGCGCACACCGCTCTGGAAAGCCGGTGTGCGCCCTCGTATTCCGTTGTAACCACCGCGTCCGGATGCAGCCGACTCAGACCGACACAGCGATCGCGACCCAGCTCGCGCAACGGATCGTAGCCGCCGGGCTCGGCAGGGTTCGCCGCGTCGTGATGATCGGCTCCCGCGCACGCGGCGTCGCTCACCCGACGAGTGACCTGGACCTGGTGGTGCTGGTCGAGGTGCCCCGCGGCTCCCGCGCATGGGGACCTGCCGAGAACCTCGCCGAGCGCGACCGCATCCAGCAAGCCGTGGGCGTACCGCCGATCACCACCGACCTGTCGGTACGCACGACGGACCACTACCACGAAGCGCGGCACGTGATTGGGGGTGTGGAGCACCTGGTGGACCTAGAGGGGGTAGACGTGTTTTCACAGCCGCTGAGCGATCCGCCGTCAATCAGGCGCAGCCCAACCCAGGTGCGCCTGCAGCACACCGGCACCTGGATTACTCATGCAGCCGCGGTGCTGGAGGAAGCCACTTCCAGCGAGAAGGCTGACTCGGCCGGAACTCCCGAAGGCGCGGCACGGCTCGCATCAGCCGCGCACGCCAGTGTCATGCGCGCGGTGACGGCTCTCCTCGTCTCACACCAGCTCCACAGCGCGAAGCGTGACGGCATCCCCGCGATGTTGAAACAGCTCGCGGGCGTGGACCCCGAGACCGCGGCTGAACTGGAGGCGGTCCTCAGGCGCGCTGGTCCGCCATTCCCGACGGCATGTGCGGTCTTGCGTATGGTCGTTTTACGGCTGGGCAGCGGTCCTGGCATGGCGCCATATCTGAATCAGGCGCAGGTCTGGTTGAAAACAGCGGAGCCTGGGCGTGTCCCCAGTAGCCAGCGGCCGAGCTTGGCGCGCGGTTAGACGACTGGGCGAAATGCTCGAGTCGCTGGACTGCGTGGCCGCGGCGCAACAGACGGAGCCTCGTACAGTGTGGTACGCCGCGGCTTCACTGGCGAAGCGTATTCGAATGTGATCGGGGGATGGGCAGAGCAGATAATGAGAGAGGGCGGGGACCGCGCGCGGGCTCCGCCCTCTTCCTTTCACGCTTGGGCGGCGGTTATCTTGTTGCCCTTCCCCCTCGTCGCTCGAACGCCGCTCCGGGACGGACCCCTGGCATACATGGAACCGAAGAAGCCGCTCGTTGCGGGCGTGCAGCGGGTGGAGAGGGTGCCGGGATGAGCGTGCCGCCCACCGGCGTTCCGCTCTTCCAGCTTCCGCTGGAGGGGGACGACGAGGAGCTGGAGCTGCTGAAGCGCAAGATCGAGCGCGACCGGGGCTTCAACTGCCAGTTTTACAAGGACAAGTGCCTCCGCCGCCGCATCGCGGTGCGGATGCGGGCGCGCGGGGAGCGCACCTTCGCGGAGTACGGGTCGCTGCTGGACCGCGACCCGGGAGAGTACGACCTGCTGCTGGACACGCTGACCATCAACGTCACCAAGTTCTTTCGCAACCTGGAGACGTGGACGGCGGTGGAGCAGCAGGTGGCGCCGCACCTCTTCGCCGGGCGCGGGCCGGTGCGGGTGTGGAGCGCCGGATCGGCCAGCGGCGAGGAGGCGTACACCGTCTCCATCCTCCTGAGGGAGTGGGCGGAGCGCAACGGGCGCACGGCCGACCTGGCGCGGCTGCGCATCACCGGCACCGACATCGACCGGCGCTCGCTGGAGGCGGCGGAGCGCGGCGTGTACCCCGACCTTTCGCTGGTGGAGACGCCGGAGGCGGTGCGGCGGCGCTGGTTCAGCCCGGGGCCGCCGTACCGCATAGACGCGGCGGCGAAGCAGGGCGTGCGCTTCGTGCACCGCGACCTGATCTCCGGACCGCCGGAGGAGGAGCAGTCGCTGATCTTCTGCAGAAACGTGGTGATCTACTTCGACCGAGAGATCCAGGAGCGCCTCTTCAAGCGCTTCCACGACGCGCTGGTGCCCGGAGGGTTCCTGGTGATGGGCAAGGTGGAGACGCTGATCGGCGAGGCGCGCACGCTCTTCCGCTCGGTGAACAACCGCGAGCGGATCTTCCAGCGCCCCGCATGAAGCACGTCCATCACTTCGTAAAGGTGGCGCAGCACGCCGTGGGCGGGCGGGGCGACATGCTGGTGACGCTGGGGCTGGGCTCGTGCGTGGCGATCCTCCTGCAGGACCCCAAGGCGGGGGTGATGGGGATGGCGCACGCCCTCCTCCCCGAGCCGGGGCTCTCGCGCGACGCCAGCAACCCCTTCAAGTTCGCCACCACCGCCGTGCCCGCGCTGGTGCAGGAGCTGAAGGCGAGGGGCGCGCGCGAAGCCCGGCTGGAGGCGCGGCTGGTGGGGGGCGCCGCGATGTTCTCCGCGCTGATGGTACCGGGGACGCTCAACATGGGGGAGCGCAACCTGCGCGCGGCCCGGGCGGCGCTGGAGGAGGCGGGGATCCCCATTCTGGGCGAGGAGGTGGGGCGCGACTACGGAAGGTCGGTGCGCATGACCATCGGGCCGGGGAACACCGTCGTCTCTTCCGTCGGCAAACCGGATGTCGCTCTTTAACTCCGCGGGGCGCCCGCACACCGTCCTGGTGGTGGACGACAGCGCCTTCATGCGCAAGGTTATCTCGGACATCCTCTCGCGAGGCGACGAGTTCAGGGTGATCGGCACGGCGCGCAACGGCAACGACGCGCTGCGCAAGGTCCACAAGCTGAACCCGGACCTGGTGACGATGGACGTGGAGATGCCGGAGCTGGACGGGCTCTCCGCGCTCGGCTACATCATGAGCGAGACGCCGCGCCCCGTGGTGATGCTCTCCGCGTACACCACCGAGCGCGCCGAGGCCACCATGCGCGCGCTGGACTACGGCGCGGTGGACTTCATCGCCAAGCCGTCCGGCACCATCTCGCCGGACCTGACCAAGGTGGCGGACCAGCTGCTGGACGCCCTGCGCGCCGCCGCCGCCGCCAACCTGGCGGCCGTGCCGGTGCGCATGCCGCGCCGCCCGCGCCCCGACCTGCCGCCCGCCCCGCCGCGAAGCGCGCGGGCCGCCGGGGGCGCGCCGCCGGCCGTGGCGGTGGCGATCGCGGCATCCACGGGCGGGCCGCGGGCGCTGGCGGAGGTGATCCCGCGCATCCGCAACCCGCTGGGCGCGGCGGTGCTGGTGGTGCAGCACATGCCCCCGAACTTCACCCGCACCCTCGCGGAGCGGCTCGATGGCCTGGGCGGGCTCTCCGTGAGCGAGGCGGAGCACGGCGAGCCGGTGCGGCGCGACCACGTGTACCTGGCACCCGGCGACTTCCACATGCGCGTGGTGCGCGAGGGCGGCGAGGTGCGGATCGCGCTGGACCAGGAGCCGACCGTCTGGGGGGTGCGCCCGGCGGCCGATCCGCTCTTCCACAGCGTGGCCGCGGTGTACGGCGCGCGCTCCGTGGGCGTGGTGCTCACCGGTATGGGGCGCGACGGGGCCGACGGGCTGCGCGCCATCCGCGAGGCGGGGGGCGGCGCGCTGGCGCAGGACCGCGCCACCGCCGTCATCTGGGGGATGCCGCAGGCCGCCGCGGAGTGGGCTGAGCTCGTCCTGCCGCTCGATCGTGTGCCGGAGGAGATCGCCGGCGCGGTGGATGCGCGCCCCCTTCCGCTGGCGGGGACCGGATGAGCGAGATGGACTTCCGCGAGCGTGCCGCGCTCGACGAGGGG
>DASVVI010000842.1:0-18331 GCA_036386635.1 Longimicrobium sp. | reverse complement strand
CGAGCAGCGCCAGCCGCCACACCGGCGAAACATTTCCAACTTTCGAAAACAGAACCATCGGACTGCCTCCACAAAAATAGGATGAAAAGGATAGTGACAACCACTATAACCACACCGCCCCTGACGCGCCACCCTGTTCCTGAATTAGTACAGCGAGTACACCGCCATTGCTGGAGAACGATAGTCCAAGCTAGTATCTGCCGCCGATCCTTGTCGCAGAAGCATTCGCGCGACGCGTTCGGTGTTGACGGAGGAGCCCACATCGAGAGGAGGTGCCAACCAGAGGTGTCCGATTAGGCTCGGCTCCAGATCCGTCCAAATGCGTAACAACGGACGTTTAGCGGGGGCGATTCGCGTGGAAGGCGCGTCCCGTGCATCTTGCTAGCTGACGAACGTAGCGGGGTGCCCGCGGCTCGCCGGGCGTGGAACCGAAGGCTCGTGAGTATCGTAACACCCTGAGTTTCCCATGCCCGGCGAACGTCCGGCGCATCGGCTGGCCTCTGCCAAACGGCGACCCGTGAAGAAGTCCACTGCCGTACGCCTCACCCTGGTATCCGCCCTGGCCGCCGGCGCCGTGGGGTGCGCCGACGATCGCCCGGAGCAGGCGATGCGCGGGTGGTGCGATCCCGAGAACCCCGACGTGTGCGACGACCAGCCCCGCACCGGCTTCGTCCCCATCTTCTTCCCCATCTACCACCGCGGCATCTACTACGACAACCGCGGGATCGGGCGCACCGGGCCCGGCGGCGCCGTGGTGGCCAACGCGCCGCGCCCCAGGGTGTCGCGCGGCGGCTTCGGGCGGATTGGCGCCGGGCGCAGCGGCGGGTTCGGACGCGCCGGTAGCTGAGCGTGCGCCGCGAAGCCAATCCGCCCCGCCCCGACTGGGAGCGCCGCGTGGAGGAGGTCGGGCTGCGCCACCACACGGCCGGCGGTGTGCCGTACTGGAACGAGGAGGCGCACTACGTCTTCTCGATGGCCGAGGTGAGGCGCATCGAAGACGCCACGCGCGAGCTCCACGCCCTCTGCCTGGAGGCGGCGGAGGCGGTGATCGAGGGGAAGCGCTACGCCGAGCTGGCGATTCCGCCGCTCGCGGTGCCGCTGATCGAGGCGTCGTGGGAGGCGGACGCGCCCTCGCTGTACGGGCGTTTCGACCTGTCGTACGACGGGCGCGGCGAGCCCAAGATGCTGGAGTACAACGCGGACACGCCCACTTCGCTGGTGGAGGCGGCGGTGGCGCAATGGTACTGGCTGGAGGACCGTTTTCCCGGCGCCGACCAGTTCAACCGCATCCACGAGGCGCTGGTGGAGACGTGGACGGAGCTGCGCCCCTACCTCGTCTCCGGCCGCGTCCACTTCGCCTCCCTGCCGGACGCGGAGGACGAGGCGACCGTCGAGTACCTTCGCGACTGCGCGGAGCAGGCGGGGCTGCAGACGGTGCAGCTTCCGGTGGAGGAGATCGGGTGGGACCCGCGGGCGCGGGAGTTCGTGGACGCGGAGGGGACGTCCATCCGATGCGTCTTCAAGCTGTACCCGTGGGAGTGGATGATGCACGAGGAGTTCGGGATCAATCTTGGGCGCGTGCGGGCGCCGGTGCAGTGGATGGAGCCCGCGTGGAAGATGATCCTCTCCAACAAGGGCATCCTCCCGATCCTGTGGGAGCGGAACCCCGGCCATCCCAACCTCCTCCCCGCCTACCGCGACGACCTCCTCTTCACCAAGGCCGACGCGTACGTCGTGAAGCCGCTCCTTTCACGCGAGGGGGCGAACGTGCGCATCGTCTCCCCCTGGCACACGCAGGCGGAGACGGGCGGCGACTACGGCGAGGAGGGGTTCGTGTTCCAGGAGTACGCGCCGCTCCCAGCCTTCGACGGGTGGCAGCCGGTGATCGGGAGCTGGATCGTGGGGCAGAGCCCGGCTGGGATGGGCATCCGCGAGTCCGGCGGGCCAATCACGGACAACCTGAGCAGGTTCGTGCCGCATCGGATCGAGGGCTGAGGTGCGTTGGTGCGGGCGGCGGCGCGCGGGAAGGCACGGGCAGCCACGTGGGGCGGCCCCTACGGGATCGGTGTCCGGTGCGGGGGCCGGGGCTGCGGCGAGGGTGGGCAGACACGCAGGTCTGCCCATCGCCACGGGATGACGGTGCCGCACGGGGCACGGGCGCGATGAATCGCGCCCCTACCGGATTTGTGCGCCTCACAACCACATACGCCCCCTCTCTCGATAACAGAGGGCGGAGCCCTCTCCTGTTATCGGGAGAGCGGGCAGCGAGGAACGAGCGGGGGTGAGGCCCCGGGGGCACTTTGCGCCGCCTCTCCGCGTCCGCTACACTGAGGGCATCCGCACAGCCCTCCCTCCGCACGCATCCCATGCGCAAGAGCTACAAATACTACGACCTGATCACAGCCGTGTTCGTGACGGTGCTGCTGTGCAGCAACCTGATCGGGCCGGGGAAGGCGGCGTCGCTGTGGGGGTTCAACTTCGGTGCGGGAATCCTGTTCTTTCCCATCTCCTACCTGTTCGGCGACATCCTGACTGAGGTGTACGGCTACGCGCGCGCACGCCGCGTGGTGTGGACCGGGTTCGGGGCGCTGGCCTTCGCGTCGCTGATGAGCTGGGTGGTGCTGGCGTTGCCACCCGCGCCGGGGTGGGAGGGGCAGGAGGCGCTGGTCTCCGTCTTCGGGCAGACGCCGCGGATCGTTCTGGCGTCGCTGGCGGCGTTCTGGGTGGGGGAGTTCGCCAACTCGTACGCGCTGGCGCGGATGAAGGTGGCCACGGCCGGCCGCTGGCTCTTTTCGCGCACCATCGGCTCCACCATCGTGGGCGCGGCCATCGACTCGGCGATCTTCTATCCCGTCGCGTTCCTGGGCGTGTGGAAGACGCCGCTGGTGATGCAGGTGATGCTCTCCAACTACGTCCTCAAGGTGCTCTGGGAGGTGGCGGCCACCCCCTTCACCTACTGGGTGGTGAACGCGCTGAAGCGGTCCGAGCACGAGGACTATTTCGACCGGGAGACGGACTTCACCCCCTTCAAGCTTGCGGCGGAGTAACCGATGCTGAAGCTGGACCTGGTGCACACGCTGGCGTTCGCGGGCGTGGTGCTCGTGGTTGGATACGGGGTGCGGCGCATGCTTCCCGTGCTCGCCCGCTACAACATCCCCGGCCCCGTGATCGGCGGGCTGATCGCGTCGCTGGTGGGATGGGCGGCGCACTCGCGCGACACGCCGCTCTGGGAGTTCGACACCACGCTGCAGGCGCCGCTGATGATCGCCTTCTTCACCACCATCGGCTACGCGGCGTCGCTGCGGCTGCTGAAGGTGGGGGGCCCGCAGGTGCTCCTCTTCTTCGGCCTCGCCACCGTGTTCGCGGTCGTGCAGAACGTCGTCGGCGCGGGGATGGCGATCATGTTCGGCCTCCACCCGCTCTTCGGCGTGCTGACCGGCTCCGTGACGCTCACGGGCGGTCCTGCCACGGGGCTCGCCTTCGCGCCGACCTTTGAGGCGGCGGGAGTACCGGGCGCCACCACCATCGCAGTCGCATCGGCGATGGTGGGGATCGTCTTCGGCGGCGTGATCGGCGGGCCGGTGGGGACGCGGCTGGTGGAGCGGCACCGGCTCAACCAGAAGCTGCGCACGCCCGCGGAGATCGAGACGCCCGTCGCCACAGACATCGTGGAGGCGCAGCTCGCCGAGCCCGCTCCCGCCGTGCCGCAGGGGGAGGACGAGGGGTCGTGGGAGCTGCTCAAGGCCGTGGTTCTCATCCTCCTGGCGATGTGGGCGGGATCGTGGGTCAGCGCCGGCTTCACCGCGCTGGGCATCACCCTCCCCGCCTACATCGGCGCCATGCTCGTAGCCGCGCTGATCCGCAACCTGGACGACGCGCTGGGCTGGATCAGCATCCGGCAGAGCACGGTGGACGACGTGGGGAACGTGGCGCTGGCGCTCTTCATCGCCATGGCGCTGATGACGCTGAAGCTGTGGGAGATCTCGAACCTGGCGCTCCCCATGCTCGCCATCCTCGCCGTGCAGGTGATCCTGGTGGCACTGATCGCCGCCTGGCCCGTCTTCCCCCTGATGGGGCGCGACTACGATTCGGCGGTAATGGGCGCGGGGTTCATCGGCTTCATGCTGGGCACGACGGCCAACGCGATGGCCAACATGCGCTCAATGGTGGAGCGGTACGGCCCTTCGCCGCGCGCCTTTCTGGTGGTGCCGATGGTGGGCGCGTTCTTCATCGACTTCACCAACGCGGTGATCATCACCGTCTTCGTCAACCTGCTGAGCTGATGTCCGTCCGCCCCATCATCCGCCTGGGCGACCCGCTCCTGCGCGAGATCTGCGCGCCCGTACACGACCCCGCCGATCCGCGCGTGGCGGAGACGGTGCGCGACCTTGCGGACACGCTGGCGCACTCGCGCGCGACCACCGGCTACGGCCGCGCCATCGCCGCCCCGCAGATCGGCGTCCTGGAGCGGATCATCTTCCTGAACGTCGACGGCGCGACGCCGTGGCCCTTCGTCAACCCGTCCATCGTGGCGCGCAGCGACGAGGTGGTGACGGTGTGGGATGGATGCTTGAGCTTCCTCAGCATCTTCTGCCAGGTACCGCGCTGGGCATCGGTTACCGTGCGCTTCCAGGATCTCGAAGGCGCGTGGCACCAGGTGGAGGCGGACGGCGACCTCTCCGAGCTCCTCCAGCACGAGATCGACCACCTGGACGGCATCCTCACCGTGGACCGCATGACAGACGTGCGCACGCTTGTTACGCGCGAGGAGTTCGAGCTGCGGTACCGGGCGGAGTCGCCGTACGGGCGGTAGGGCCCTCACCCCCGCTCGTTCCTCGCTGCCCCCTCTCCCGATAACAGGAGAGGGCTGCGCCCTCTGTTATCGAGAGAGGGGGCGTATGTCGTTGCAGGCGCAGAGATCCGGTAGGGGCGCGATTCATCGCGCCCGTGTCCGGCGCGGCTCCGCCACCCCGCCGGCGCACACAGACACCGGTAGGGGCAGACCCACGTGTCTGCCCGTGCCTGGCGCCGCTCCGAACCCCGCTGTCTGACGCCATGATCGCCCTCACCGCCCTCGCCGCCAGCATCGAACGGATCACCGGCGCGGATCGGTTCGCGGATGAGCCGCCCATCATCTTCGTGCCCTCTACACGTGAGGTGCGGAGGCTGGGCGTAGCGCTGGAGCCATCGGCGGCGGTGATGGAGCGAGTGCGGGATGAGGGGCTGGATGCGCTCTTCCTCCACCGGCCGTGGGGCGTGGAGGCGGCCGGGCTCCCGGCAGACGTCGGGGTGTTGGCGAGCCACCTGCCGTTCGACGAGCGGCTGACTATCGGCTACAACCCTGATCTCGCGCAGGCGCTGGGCCTTGCCAACATCGAGGCGTTCCGGGCGAAGGAGGGGCGTGCGCTCGGGATGATCGGGGACTTCGTGGGCGAGTTCGACGCGCTTGTGAGGCGAATCGCCGCCGAGTTCGGAGAGCCGCAACACGTCGAGCCGGGGAGCGGCGGACGCGTCGAGCGCGTGGCGGTAGTGGGCGCGATGACGGACGCACTGGTGCGCGATGCGGCGGCCAGGGGCGCGGGCGCCTACGTGACCGGGCAGATGCGCGCCCCCGCCCGCGCGGCCGTCGACGAGACCGGGATCGCCGTCATCGCGGTGGGCCACAGGCGCGCCGAGGTGTGGGGCCTCCACCTACTCGCCCGCCTGCTGTCCAAGGAGTGGCCGGGGCTCACCACCCTCGTACTCGACGCCCCATAGCCCTTCGCCCCCTCTCTTGATAACGGCGAGGGCGCAGCCCTCTCCCGTTATCGGGAGAGGGGGCAGCGAGGAACGAGCGGGGGTGAGGGCAGCGGTCAGGCGGCGCGCCCCTTGCCACCACGAACCGGCGGGGAACCGTGTACCGCGTACGAAGGGGGGTGAGGACGTGCAGAACGACGCGCAGAGCAGCGCCGGCAGGCTCAAGCGGCTGGACGGGCTGGCGTACCTGCTGGACAACTCCATCCCCATCCCCGGCACGGGCGCGCGCGTGGGGATCGACGCGCTTATCGGCCTCGTCCCCGGCATCGGCGACGTGGCGGGGACGGCGATGTCCGCCTACATCGTGATGCAGGCGGCCCGGATGGGCGCGCCCGCGTCCGTGGTCTCGCGGATGGTGCTCAACGTGGGTGTCGAGACGGTGGTCGGCACCATTCCCTTCCTGGGCGACCTGTTCGACGCGGGGTGGAAGGCCAACGCGCGCAACATCAAGCTGTTGCGCGCGGTGGTGGATCAGCCCGGCGTGGCGCGCAGGTCGAGCCGCGCGGTCGTGTTCGGCACCGGGCTGGCGCTGCTGCTCATCCTGGTCGCGATCGGGGTGGTGGCGTTCGCGGTGGTGCGCGCGATGTGGTACTGGCTGACGGGCCCTGGCGGACCCGGACTGGTGTGATGCACGGAGGGCCCCGCATCGCCGCGGGGCCCTCCGTTCGTGCACGTGCGGCTCAGAAGTCGCGCGAGCTGGCTTCGGCGGAGGTGCCGGTGGTGCCGCTGGGGTCCTGGCCCAACGCGATGCCGCCGTTCTCGGTGCGGCCCGGGGCCGGCTGCTCGCCCTCGTTGCCGGCGGCCGCGAAGCCGCTGGCGTCGCCGTAGCTGCCGTCCTCGGGATCGGGGGCGGTGCGGGCCTGGCGCTCGCCGCGCTCCACCTCGTTGCCGCTGACGTCCGAGCCGGCGCCGGCCATCCCTTCGCGGCTCACCATGTCGTCTTGGTCCGAGAGGCGCTCGCCCTCGCTGCGGCCGCCGGTGGAGTCGTCCATCTGGCGCTGGGCCATGCCGGGGTTGCTGCTTTCGTCGTTGCGGTCCATGTGTCCTCGCTTGCGTTGCGGGTCGCTGACTGGACCGGGGTCGGCTGGCAATTCGCATTCCGTGTGGCGCGGGGGACGGCGGTTTCACACAGAGCCGCAGAGGGACACGGAAAGACGCAGAGGAAGGACGACATGAGCGCCATTGCGATACGGGCGGCCGGGGTGGAGGACGTGCCGCTGATCCTGCGCCTCATCCGGCGGCTGGCGGAATACGAGCGGCTGGCGCACGAGGTGGTCGCGACCGAGAAGGGGCTGCGCGAGGGGCTCTTCGGCGCACGGCCGGGGGCGGAGGTGGTGATCGCGGAGTGGGAGGGGGCGCCGGCGGGGTTCGCGCTCTTCTTCCACAACTTCTCCACCTTTCTGGGAAGGCCGGGCTTGTACCTGGAGGACCTGTTCGTGGAGCCGGAGCACCGCGGGCGGGGGATCGGGAGGGCGCTGCTGGCCCACCTGGCGCGGCTCGCGGTGGAGCGCGGATGCGGAAGGCTGGAGTGGTGGGTGCTCGATTGGAACGAGGATGCCATCCGCTTCTACCGCTCCCTCGGCGCGGTGCCGATGGACGACTGGACCGTGTACCGCGTGACCGGCGACGCGCTACGCACGCTGGCGGAGCGGTAGGAAGCGCGGACGAAGCCACAGCGAAAGCTTTTCTGTTCTTGCGGTTCCCTCTGTGGCTCTGTGTGAGGCCCCGGTGGTCCCCCGGCCCCGGATTGGCATCCCGGGCCGATTCGGTGTATCTATATAGTCTGGCAACCGATAGCTGACTCCGAAACGAGCATCGACCCGTGGCAGTGGACACCAGCGAATGGAGGGCACGCGCACGAGCCGGCTGGCAGCGGCTGCGTGTGGCGTGGCGCAACCGGCAGGAGCGCAAGATCGTCATCGGCCTGGGGCTGGTGACGGTGGCATCGTGCGGCACCGGCGGCGTGGTAGCCGCATGGACGCGCGCCTGCACCGGCACCTGCCCCAGCGCGGACCAGGTGGCCGACTTCGCGCCGCGCCAGGCGAGCCAGGTGCTCGACTCGCGCGGCGCACCGCTGGGTACGTTCTACCGCGAGCGGCGCACGGTCGTGCCGATCAGGTCGCTCCCGCGCTACGTGCCGCTGGCGTTCGTCTCCATCGAGGACGCGCGCTTCTATCACCACGAGGGGGTGGACCCCATGCGCGTGGTGGGGGCGATCCGCGACAACATCCTGGGCGGCTTCGGGGCCACGGGCGGAAGCACCATTACCATGCAGCTCGCCCGCAACCTCTTCCCCCAGCAGCTGCCGGCGGGCGAGAAGAGCATGCGGCGCAAGATCGCCGAGGCCAAGCTGGCGCTGGAGATGGAGCGGAAGCTCTCCAAGGACCGCATCCTGGAGCTGTACCTCAACCACATCTACCTGGGCGCGGGGGCGTACGGCATAGAGGCGGCGGCGCGCACCTACTTCAACAAGCCGGCGGCGAAGCTCACCCTGCTGGAGGCGGCCACGCTGGCCGGGCTCCCGCAGGCGCCCAGCGCGTACAACCCGCGCGAGCACCCGCAGCGCGCGGAGCGGCGGCGGAACCGCGTGCTGGAGATGATGAGGCAGGAGGGTGTCATCACCGCCACGCTCGCCGCCGAGCTCCAGCGGCACCCGGTGACGGTGGCGCCCCCCACCAACGCCATCCGCTCGCCGTACTTCGTGGAGGCGGTGCGGCGCGAGCTGGAGCCGCGCTTCGGCGAGCTGCTGTACACGGGCGGGCTGCGCATCTACACGGCGCTCGACCCCGTGCTGCAGGAGACGGCGGAGCAGTCGCTGGAGGCGCAGCTCAAGGCCATCGAGGGTGGGACGTACGGCGGGTACGCGCACCCCACCTACGAGCGCTTCACGGCGGGGCTCAAGCCGGACCAGGCGGTGCGCCACACGCCGTACCTGCAGGGGGTGGCGGTGGTGATGGACCCCAACACCGGCGCCGTGATGGCGATGGTGGGCGGGCGCGACTTCAAGCAGTCGCAGTTCAACCGCGCCATCCAGGCGCTCCGCCAGCCGGGCTCCGTCTTCAAGCCCTTCGTCTACGCCGCGGACCTGGAGCGGGGGCGCTCGCCCCTCTTCGCAGTGTCGGACGGGCCGCTCACCGTGGGCACCTGGAGCCCCAAGAACTACGACGGGCGCTACGGCGGCTACATGACGCTGCGCTCCGCCCTGCGCAACTCGCGCAACCTGGCCACCATCCGCGTGGGGCGCGACGCGGGCTTCGAGCGGGTCAAGGACCTGGCGCGGCGCGCGGGGATCAGCACGCCCATCCCCGGCTTCCCGTCGGTGTACATCGGCGCGGCGGCGGTGTACCCCATCGACCTCATCTCCGCGTACGCGGCGTTCGGCAACGGCGGCTACCGCGTGGAGCCGCGCTACGTCACCCGCGTGGAAGACCACCAGGGGAAGCTCCTCTGGCAGCCGCCCGCGCCCACGCGCCGCACGGTGGACCCGGCGGTGGGGTGGATCATCACCGACATGATGCGCGAGGTGGTGGACCGCGGCACGGGCTACGGGGTGCGCGACCCCGAGGTCGGGGGGATCTCGTACGACATCCCCATCGCCGGAAAGACGGGGACGACCAACTCCGCAACAGACGTGTGGTTCGTGGGGTACACCCCCGAGCTGCTGACCGGGGTCTGGCTGGGGCTGGACAATCCGCAGACGATCCTCACCGGGAGCGGCGGCACGGGGGGAACGCTGGCGGTGCCGGTGTGGGCGCGGATTATGCGAAAAGCGTACGAAACACGCCGCCCACCCCCGGAATGGCCCCGCCCGCGCAGCGTGGTGGCGCGACGGGTGAGCGGCGGGCGCGTGCTTACGGCGGACTGCCCGTACGGCGGCGGAAGCATCGACTACTTCGCGGCCCGGTACGCACCCCCGGCCAGCTGCGAGGCGCCCGCGGTGCGCACCGAAACCTTTGTCGATCCGACGCCGGAGCTTCCCGGCCGTCCCGTCTTCCCCGGGCAGCCACGCGTGCCCCGGCCGGAAGACTTCATCAAGCCCCAGCCCGCGCAGCCGGAGAAGCGTCCATGAGCTGAGCCGCGGCGGGCGGGGAACCGAGACGAGAATGAACCCGAAGCTCAAGATCGCGCTCCTCGCCATCCTCGCAATCTCCGTGGTCGGCTTCGGCTGGCTCTGGTTTGCGCCCTGCGGCATGGGCGGCTGCGCACCCGTCAGCGAGCTGGAGCAGTACCAGGCCGAGGGCTCCGAGCTGCTCGACGCGGACGGGAAGCCCTTCGGCAACCTCTCCAGCGCCAACCGGCGCGTCGTACCCATCGACTCGGTTCCCGAGTACCTTCCGCAGGCCTTCGTCGCCATCGAGGACCGGCGCTTCTACGACCACGGCGGCGTGGACTGGAAGCGCTTCGGCGGCGCGCTGTTCGCCAACGTCAAGCGCGGCGGCGTGTCGGAGGGCGGCAGCACCATCACCATGCAGCTCGCCCGCAACCTCTTTCCCAAAGCGCTTCCGTACACCGAGCGCTCCATCCGCCGCAAGGTGATGGAGATCCGCGTGGCGCGGCAGATCGAGCGGGCGTTCGACAAGAAGAAGATCCTCGAGCTGTACATCAACCACATCTACATGGGCGAGGGGGCGTACGGGGTGGAGGCGGCCGCGCGCACCTACTTCGGCAAGCCCGCCGCGCAGCTCACCCTGGCCGAGGCCGCCACCATCGGCGGGCTTGGGCAGCTCCCCTCGCGGCGCAACCCGCGCGAGGACAAGGACGCGGCGCGCACCCGCCGCAACACCGTGCTGCGCGCCATGGCCGACGCCGGCTACGTGCCCCGCGCGGACGCCGAAGCGGCGATGAAGGAGCCGATGCGGGTGTCGCGGCCCGGCAAGGACACGCGGCAGCGCGGCTCGTACTACGTGGAGCGGGTGCGGCGCGAGCTGGAGGACCGGGTGGGCGAGCGCTTCTACACGGCCGGCCTGCGCGTCTACACCGCCTACGATCCCGTCGCCCAGGCGGCCGCCGAGAGCGAGGTGGCGCGCCAGGCCACGGCCATCGAGTCGGGCGCCTTCGGGAGCTTCAACCATCCCAAGTACACGCGCGGCAAGGAGAGCACCGACGCCTCCGGCACCCCCTACCTGCAGGGCGCCGCGGTGGTGATGGACGCGCGCAACGGCGAGGTGCGGGCGCTGGTGGGCGGGCGCGACTACGAGGACTCCAACTACGACCGCATCTTTCAGGCGCTGCGCCAGCCCGGCTCGGCGTTCAAGCCGTTCGTGTACCTGGCCGCGATCGGGCAGGGAGTGCCCGCCACGCAGAAGTTCGACGACGCGCCGCTGCAGGTGCGGATGTCGCGCGGCAGCACCTGGAGCCCGCGCAACTACACGGGCACCTTTGACGGCCCCATCACCGTGCGCGACGCGCTGACCCGCTCCAAGAACGTGGTCACCGTCAAGCTGGCGCAGGAGGTGGGGATGGGGCGCGTGGCGGACCAGGCGCGCGAGCTGGGCATCACCACGCCCGTCCCCGAGAACCCCGCCGTCGCGTTGGGCTCGGCGGAGGTGAGGCCGATCGAGCTGGTGGGCGCCTACGCCACCTTCGCCAACATGGGCGAGCGCGTGGTGCCGCACCTGGTGCGCCGCGTGGAGACCACCGACGGCGACGTGCTGTGGGAGGCGGAGGAGGAGCGCGAGCAGGTGCTGGAGGCGGCGGACGCCTTCGTACTCACCAGCATGCTGCGCGACGTGGTGGACCGCGGCACGGGCACCCCGGTCCGCGCCGCCGGCTTCCGCGGCGTGGCCGCGGGGAAGACGGGGACCACCAACGCCGCCACCGACGTCTGGTTCGTGGGCTACACGCCCGACCTGGTGGCCGCGGTCTGGTTCGGGTTCGACAAGCCGCAGACCATCCTGCGCGGCGCGTCCGGCGGCACGCTGGCGGCGCCGGTGTGGGGGCGCATCATGCAGCGCGTGTACGCCCGCCGCCGCGCCCCGCTGGAGTGGGCCCCGCCGCGCGGCGTCGTCACCGAGACGGTGGACCGCGCCACGGGGCTGGCGGTGATGGAGGGATGCCCCGCGCGCGGGCCGACCTACACCGAGTACTTCGTCAACAGCCGCCCCGCCGCGGAGCCGTGCAACCTGGCCGGCGGCATCTACCCGCCGATGGCGATGGACACCGCCTGGCGTGACGAGGAGTGGGGCTCCACCGACATCCAGCTCGCCCCCGTGGAAGGGTACGATCCGGACACGGTAGGGATGACGGACCTGGAGCGACGCGGCGTGAACTGGCCCGAGCTGGAGGCGCAGCGCCGCGCCGGCGAGCGCCCGCGCACCCCCGAGGCCGGGCGCGTGGAGACGTACCCCGATCCGGTGCCGCCCGCCCCCGCGCCGCGCCCGCGCAGGACCCCCACGCGCACGGAGGATACCCCGCCCGCGGAGCCGCGCCGTCCGCGCGTGCTGGGCGAAAAAGCGCCGACCCCGCCCGCCCCGGAGCCCACTCCGCCTCCCGCGCCGGCCCCTCCGGACACCTCGAGTGGAGGGTCGCCGCCGGGCGCGCGGTGAAACCTCGGGGCCGCTTTGGGGTTGAAGACGCGCCGCATGTTCCGGCTGAGCGGCCACACGGCGTGGGCCCCGTGCCCTCGCGGACACCAGCAGAGGAGAGCGTGTTGAACAGTCATACCCGGCGGGCGGGAGTGCTCGCCTTCTCGTTTATAGCCCTTCCCGCGGCGCTTTCCGCGCAGGCGCGCCCCACGGCCTCGCGCATCGCGGCCCCGGCGGCCACCCCCACCCGCGAGCAGTCGCAGGCGCAGATGGCGGAGCTGCGCACCATCGCGGCGCGCCTGCAGGGGATCCACGCGCGCGCCATGCGCGCCGGCGACCTTACGGCCACGCAGACGACGCTGATGCGCGACATCAAGGCGGCGATGGAGCGCCAGGACCCCGAGCTCCCGCGCCTGGCCACGCGCGTGAAGGCGATGGAGGCCGAGGCGCGCACGGCCGAGTCGCGCAACGACGTCGCGCGCAAGCAGGCGCTGGCGCGCGAGTTCGCCACCATCCAGAGCCGCTTCATGCGCGCCCAGCAGACGGTGATGCGCCAGCCGGACATCGCTCGCCGCGCCCGCGCCTTCGACGACCGCCTGCACCGCCAGATGGTTGCCGCCGACCCTCAAACGGACCAGCTCCTTGCGCGCAGCCGCCAGCTCCAGGCGAGCCTGCAGCGCGCGCTGGCCGCCCAGGTCCCCCCCAGCGCCGTCACCCGCCGCACGCCGTAGCGCGCGGCACAACCAACCAGAACCGGGCCGCCGATCGCGACGATCGGCGGCCCGTTTTTTTTATCACCATCCGCCGTCCGCCGTCCAAGAGCGAATGAATTCGCCGCTGCAACCACGCAAAGTCCGCCTGCGCGGACTCGGGCATGATCGTCCGCCTTCAGCCGCCGCCAACGCGCCCACCCTCGCCCTCCGAGGCACCCACCGAATTCCGTAGGGGCAGCCCCACGTGGCTGCCCGTGCCCTGCCATGCGCCGCAAACCGCGCCACGGACCAATAAATCCGCCACTGGAACCGCACAAACTCCGCCCTCCGCGGACTCGCGGTCTGATGCCGCGCTCTTGGAGCCCACTTCAGTGGGCTTCGCGTGGTTCCAGCCGGGGGCTTTAGCCCCCGGCGGCGTGGCGGCACCCGGCGGCGATGGCGCCCCCCGCCCCCCCCGCACCAACCCCGCCCCCGAAGCCTGCGAAGGCAGGCTTCCCGCGGTTGTTGCAGCGGTTTCAACCGCCAGGCCGCTACAGCCCCGCCGACACGCCCAGGTCGCGCAGAATGCCGTCCTGCAGGCGGTAGATGCAGCCGTGCACCGTCAGCGGCTGGCCACGCAGCCACGCGTCGCGCACCACCGTCGTCTCGCAGACGTGGCGCACCTGCGCGGCCACGTTCAACTCGCAGAGGCGGTCCACCCGGTCGGAGGCGTCGGGAATGGCGTCCAGCTCGTCGCGGTGCGCGTCGCGCACGTCCTGCACGTGGCGGAGCCAGTTGTCGATGAGCCCCAGGCGCGCGTCCTCGTCCGCCGCGCGCACGCCGCCGCAGCCGTAGTGCCCCACCACCATCACGTGCCTCACCTTCAGCACGTCCACGGCGAACTGCAGCACGGAGAGGCAGTTGAGGTCGGTGTGCACCACCACGTTCGCGATGTTGCGGTGCACGAACATCTCGCCCGGCGCGAGCCCGACGATCTGGTTCGCGGGCACGCGGCTGTCCGAGCACCCGATCCACAGGTATTGCGGCGTCTGCTGGTTCACCAGCCCGGTAAAGAACTCGGGGTCGCGCTCCGTCATCGCCGCGGCCCACGCCCGGTTGCGCTCGAATAGATCGGTCAGCTTCTCCATGCTCTCACGGTTGTGTGGTTGGTTGTCGGCGCTGGTTACCGGGGGATGAATCCCCCGGCTGGAACGACGGGAAGACCGCTGAAGCGGTCTCGCGGGCCGCAAGCCAATGCGCGAAGGCGGACGTTGGCGTGGTTCCAGGGGTCTTAATACGCTCGGAAGCGGGCTGCGGCGCATGGCGGGGCACGGGCAGCCACGCGGGGCTGCCCCTACATCAATGTTCGGCTTCACCGGAATCTATCCAGGATGTCGCCCAGCGTTTCCAGAGCCCAGTCCGCCTGTTCGTCGGTGATGACAAAGGGCGGGGAGAGGGAGAGGACGTTGCCGTACAGCCCTCCGCCCAGCAGGAGAAGGCCGCGCCGCAGGCCCTCCACCACGACGCGTCCCGACAGCTCCGGGGCCGGCTCGCGGCTCTCGCGGTCGCGCACCAGCTCGATGCCGATCATCATCCCCAGGCCGCGCACCTCGCCGACGCGCGGGTGGTCGGCGGTCATCGTTTGCAGATGCTCGAGCATGCGCGCGCCCAGATCGGAGGAGCGCTCCACCAGCCGCTCCTCGCGCAGCACGGCGATGGAGGCGAGGGCGGCGGCGCAACCGACCGGGTTCCCGAGGAAGGTGGAGGTGTGGATCGCCTCGCCGGTGGAGCGGGGCCACGCCTCCATGACCGCATCGGTGCCGATGCAGGCGGCGAAGGGGAAGCCGCCCGTGAGCCCCTTGCCGACCGCCATCAGGTCCGGCACCACGCCGGTGTGCTCGCACGCGAACCAGAGCCCCGTGCGCCCGAAGCCGGTGTAGATCTCGTCCACGATGAGGAGCATCCCCCGCTCGTCGCAGATCCGCCGCAGGCCGGGGAGGAAGCTCGCGGGCGGCACCACGTCGCCGCCGCGGCCCTGCACCGCCTCCACCAGGATCGCGCCGATCCCCTCCGACGCGGTTCCCGGCGTATCCAGCAGGTGCTCCACGTAGCGCAGCGTGGCGGCGCCGACCTCGTCCGCGTCGCGGCCGAATGGCGAGCGGTAGGCGTACGGGAAGGGCGCGAATACCGCGTTGCGCATGAGCTGCGCGGCGAAGGGCGAGCGGAAGTCCTCGCGCCCCGACACCGCGAGCGAGCCGTAGGTGAGGCCGTGATATCCGCCGTGGAAGGCGAGCACCCGCGGCTTTCCCGTGGCGATGGCGGCGGTCTTGAGCGCCGCTTCCACCGCCTCGCCGCCGGAGTTGGCGAGGATGGAGCGCGTGAGCGCCCCCGGCGCGACCTCGGCAAGCGCGCGAAGGAGCTCGGCCTTGATGGCGGGCGGGTGCACGTCGCCCATGCCGTGCAGCAGGCGCGCGGCCTGGCGCTGCACGGCATCCACGATGCGCGGGTGCCCGTGCCCCGCGCCGGCCACCGCGAACGCCGCGGTCAGGTCCACGAAGACGTTGCCGTCCACGTCCCGCACGTTCGCCCCTCGCGCCTCGTCCCAGAAGACCGGGAAGTCGTCCGCCAGGTACGTGACGTTGGGCGACTCGTAGCGCGCCAGCTCCCCCGCCAGCCGCCGCGACTCCGGCCCCGGCGGCGCGCTCGCGAGCGTCGGCAGCTGCGCGCCGAACTCTGGACCGCTCACGAGCCGGGCGCCTCGCGGTCGGTTTCGATCCGGAGAACCTCAGCGAGCTGCACGCGGAGCGGCGGGGCCTTGTTCACGGCGGTGTCCCACACCAGTGTCGGGTCCACGCGGAAGTACGCGTGCGCGAGCACGTCCCGGAACCCGGCGACTCGTCGCCAGTCCACCTCGGGATGGCGTGCACGAACCTCCGGCGGGATGTGCTTCGCCGCTTCTCCCGCGATCTCGAGGGCCCGCTGCACCGCGTACGTCGTCCGCCGGTCGCGGGTGAATTCATCCTCCGTCATCCCAGAGCAAAACTCGGCGGCATGTTCCAGCGAGCGGACCATGTCGTCCAGAAAGGCGAGCCAGTCACGCGACACGGACAATCTCCTTCATGACGGCCCGCTCGATGCGCGGATGGAGGGTTCCGGGCGTTACGACATCGACCCTCGTGGCGAGAAGATCCTCGAGGAAGAACTTCAATCCCATGTAGTTGTCGAAGGTAAGATCGCAGCCGAAGTCCACCAGCACGTCGAGGTCGCTCGCCACGGCCGCCTCATCGCGCGCGACCGAGCCGAACAGATCGATCGACCTCACCCCGAACCGATCTATATCGGCGCGGTGCTCGCGCAGGAGGTGGATCACGCGCTCACGGGAAAGCGGCTTCGGCTCCATCGCTCGTCAGATCAGCATTTTTGTGAACTCGCTTCAGGAATCGCGTGCGTGTGAGTGCCGGGTAGCTCCGCCCACGAGCAATTCAGGCGGCACGCACGGCCTCCGCGAGTATGTGGTCCCTGATGCGCGGCTTCAGCCCGTCCGGCGTAGCCATGTCGACGGGACGGCCGAGGATCTCCGAAAGCCGGTCGCGGATATCCACATAGCGGAAAAGCCCGATTCCCGGCCCGAGCTCCACGAGCACGTCCACGTCGCTGTCCGGCCCGGCCTCGCCGCGCGCGACGGAGCCGAAGATGGAGATCTCCAGGACGCCGAGCGTTCGCAGCTCGTCCATGTGCGCCCGAAGCAGCGCCAGCGCCTCGTCCCGGTCCATGATCGTCTCGCTCCAGCGATGAGTGGGCCCGCTCGTGTGCTCGGCCGCAGGAAGAACCGCGCCGCGGCTAGCGCCGAAACGGATGATCCGCGGTCAGGTACAGGTAGACGCCGCGCGGGCCGTGGGTCGCCGGGTCGAACGGGAACGCGATGCCGGGAACGAGCTGGGCGTCGCCGCCGATGTCGAAGGCGTACTGCAGGCCGGGGCTCAGCACCCACCCCTTGTCCTCGCCGCCCGCGATGGCCAGCGGGGTCTCCTCGCTGCCGTACACCGCGTCCATCAGCAGCGTCAGGCGGGGGATCGGCCGCCACATCGCGCTCTCGCCAACGGTGAAGCCCACCGGCGATCCGCCCTCAAGCGGCACCGCGGCGTTGACGTTGGTGTGGAGGAAGAGACGGCCGTCCGCCAGGCGCAGCGAGGCGGGAAGGAGAAGCTCGGCCTCGGTCTCGCCGCCGCCCCGGCTCTCGTCGCCGGTGGGCAGGGTGAGCGAGATGCCGGGCGAAAGGGTGAAGGGCTTCCCCGATCCTCCCAGCAGCCCGAAGCGGTACCCTACCTCCACGTCGCCGATGCCCTGCGCGCCATCGGCGGTGTGCACCAGCGGGATCGAAAGGTCGAGCTGGTGGCGCTCGCCGCCCAGCGGCCATTCGTGGCCGTACACCCCCTCCCACGCCCCGCCGCGCGTGCGCGTCCAGTGCGCGATCTGCTGGAGGTGGCCGGCCTCCTGGTTGTACGCCTCTTCCACCAGGAAGCCGGTCACCTCCGCTTCCTCCTCCTGCGCACGCGCGGGGTGCGCCGCGAGTGGAAGAAGGAGCGCCAGGAGCGTGCATGTCCGTCGCATCATGTCCGTCCTCTCTCTGCGTTGGGGGGCGGCTGGGGCATCGCGCCGCGCATGAGGAAGAACCGGGCCGCGGGTGACGATCGGCCCGCCCCTACCGCTCCTCCGCGTCCAGCCAGCGCGTCATGATGTGGCGGTCGTGTGCGTCGAAGCCCTGGCGGCGGTAGAGGCGCTGGGCGCCGTCGTTCTGCCACGCCACCTCCAGGCGCAGCGCACGGACGCCCCATGCGGCGCACGCGGCGGCGGCTTCCTCCACCGCGCGGGCCCCGACCCCGCAGCCGCGGAAGGCTTCGCGCACGTACAGCTCGTCCAGCAGCGCGAACCTGCCCGCGAACTCCAGCGAGAAGCCCAGGGTGACCACCATGTAGCCCGCGGGAGCTTCGCCGCCTTCCACGAACCAGACGCGGCCCAGCGACGGGTCCGCGAGGAGCGCGGCGAGGCCGCTGCGCGCGGCGGTCTCGTCCAGCTCTAGCCGTTCGTGGAGGTAGAACTCGCGCATCAGCGCCACGACGTCGTCCACGTCGCCGGGGAGGGCGGGGCGCAGCGTGGTCACGAGCGGCCTCCCAGCCACCCCCGCCGCCAGAAGAAGGCGATCAGCCCGATGGTCACCAGCCCCATCAGCCCCTCGGCCACGGAGAGCGAGCGAAGCCAGTGGGGAGCGGTATCGAGGTTCATCCCGTACACGCCCGTGATGAAGCTGAGCGGGATGAA